>JAAWDW010000132.1 GCA_022793975.1 Bacillota bacterium | reverse complement strand
CTCTGTCGTACCATACTGCACGCAGACTGCGTACTATAATACTGCTGCCGCGAAATCTGGTAAGCGCAATTTTATAAGCAAGTCCGATATCTGACACAAATGAAGAACGCATTGTAGTTTTCGCTGTTTTCTCAGTGCTGATATTTTCACGCTTTTCTTCATTATATCCCGCACCTGTTTCCGATGCATACCGCTGCATATTTCCCAAAACTTCATCTGTCGTAATCTCCGGCGGTGCATCTTCTTCATTGCCATATATGCAGAGCAGGCTTACCGCACCGTCACCCATACAAAATATGGGGACATCGTCATCCTGCCGCACCTTAAACACAAGTTTATCTCCTGCTTTGAGAGTATACGGCTCACCCCCTATGCTCAAAACAACAAATCTGTCTACACATTGAAATATTTTATGTACATACAAATAACCGGGAAGTTTATCCACAGCTATTTCCTGCTTTTCATTTCCCGGCATTATCAGCGTCATATGCGCCGATGTCCCTTCTATGTCATTTCTTCTTATTATTGTTATATCCTGTTTCAATGCGCCGTACCTTTAACTCATATATACACAATCCGCAATGCTCAACTGTTTAATATGTTCCCTCTTCAAGCAGCGCCGGATTCTGCAAATATTTTTCCATTTTTCTGAACGCCGAAGTATAATAATGCCCCGAAGCAATACGCTCATCCGTCACTATTCCCAGCGGCATCACAGTTCTTTCTTCAACTTCCCCGTCTTTTCGAAGAACAAGACGCTTTTCATTCTGTCCCAGCGCGACAAAAATACTTGTTGTACCGAATTCATAAATGTGATGATATATTGGCTTTGAGCGCAGTGACGCCATGTTAGTAATAAAAAGGCTTGTATGGAACGGGCTGGCGTCAATTATCGCTCTCGGCAGCATTCCGAATCTGTCGAGCAGTTTTATAAATCCTACAGAAAATGTCGCGAGTCCCGGAAAGTGCATCAGTCTGCTCAGGAGTTTATCTGTAGCATTGCTTCCCTTTACATCTTTATTTGCCTCCACCGCATCATTCACTTTTCTTGAAATCGTAAATATATTGTCTCCGTCTTCCAGAAAAATTTTTATGACGGTCTGCTCCGTCACTTCATCACCGCCGTCATTTTTAAGTGCAACAAATGATATGCAGAAATGATTGCGCCTGTATATTTTTTTATTCGCCACAAAATAATTAAGCTGTCCGTATTCCCTGGCAGTCTTAAAAAATGCGGAAATTACAATGCTGAGATGACTTATGCCGGCACCGCTTCCGCGTTTTTCACTTATGTATTTTCTTATTCCCTCAACATCCACTTCCTGCGTTATATAATTCTGCGAGTCAACCCGCTTATTCATAATATAAGGTATTATTTCAAAAAACGGTTTGAGGTTCTTTACTCGTTTCCCATCCGCTCTCATATTACTTCTCCCTTTTACTCATTTTGACATATACGGTCTTTTAAAAAGTCCTCTTTTTGCATTTGCCTGTATTCTTCAGGTAAATAAACACATACAAGTATACCATAGAACAAAGAGCAAAGTAAAGCCCGCGGGAGTTATACTTTTCCTGCGGGCTACTGCATCGTGATATAGCGATTACAAATCAGCATAACAATAACAGCAATTTTTATGATATTGCGGCAGCAACGCAGAGCACAGCAAGTATCAAGACAAAAAGTACCGCCACAAGTTTCAAAATCCATTTAAGGAATGTGCCATACGGAATTCTCGCAATTGCAAGCGCACCCATTAAAACACCGCTTGTCGGCGTAATCAGGTTGACAATGCCGCTTGCAGTCGCATACGCTGTTACCACGAGATCACGGCCTACACCAACGAAGTCTGCTATCGGCGCCATTATCGGCATTGACAGGGCAGCAAGTCCTGATGACGAAGGCACAAGAAACGAAAGCAATATGAAGAACAGATACGAAAGCCCTATAAAAGCGGACGCACCGAGAGATTTGAGCGATTCTTCTCCCAGATGAAGTATTGTAGCAGTCATTCCTCCGTCATTCATAACAACAGTAATACCACGCGTGACGCCTATAATCAACGCTACTCCGAGCAGGTCTCTTGCCCCGTCCACAAACAGTTCCGTAAATTTTGTTTCGTTCCAGCGCCATATAAAAGCACATACCAGTGAACCGAATAAAAACAGTACCGTAATATCGGAGAACCACCATTCCCCAAGAGGAACTATTTTCCCCAGCACTGTTCCCAGTACCGGAATATCAGCCAGAAACGCACTTATATCTTCAAAAATATAGATACCAAATTTATCAGCCCACGGAATAACACCGAGTATCATAATAAAGAAGCAAATGCCGAATACCGCAAGTATCGCTTTTTGTCTGCCGCTCATTTTATTTGATTCTGCATTGCTGCTCGCTACCGCTCCCGCCGCAGTTTCTTTTTCAATATCCCCATTTTCATAGCTGCCATCTTCCCCGTGTGCAAGAAAATGAGCCTCGTTATCGGCTCGCATATCCGCTACTATCGAAAGTTCGGGATTTGCTTTAACGCGCTTCGCATATCTCATCACAAAAACAATGGAAATTGCCATAGTAAGAACAAGAATCGCAAGTCTCAGCACTATGCCCTCACCTATGGAAATTCCCGCAAATCCCGATGCTATTCCTGTTGCAAACGGATTAACTGTAGATCCGAGACATCCTATGCCGGCTCCTATAAATACAACAGCCGCACCTGTCACTGTGTCAAACCCTGCCGCTATAAATATCGGAATAATAAGCACATAAAATGCTATTGTTTCTTCTGACATCCCGAATATCGTTCCTCCAAGTCCGAACAAGAGCATTAAAATCGGTATCATAAGTGTTTCTCTTCCTGAAAACTTTCTTACAATACTGCCGATTCCCGCATCTATCGCACCTGTGTCTGCTACAACGGCAAGAAAACCGCCTATAACAAGTATAAACAATATAATATCTACAGCGTCAAAAAATCCCGATATCGGTGCTTGTAAAATTTCCCAAATTCCCTGCGTATTTTTTTCTATTTCCCTGTATGTTCCCGGAATCGGCTCCGGTGTCCCTGATGATTCTCCCGCATAGTCGTAAGCGCCCGCGGGTATTATCCATGTCAGCACCGCTACGATTATTATGATTATAAACAATATCGTAAACGCGCTGGGCATTTTAAACTTTTTCATAATCCCTCCTCAATTATATAAATAATTTCATAAAGCAAAAATATATATGACTTTATATTTTGCAATTCTTACAGCCTTTATAACAAAATTTTAATTTTCTATAAACATTTATCTCGCTTTGTTTACATTATGTGATGCCGTATATATAATTTTTTGTGTAATAATATGATGAAATTTTTACGGAGAATTAAATATGAACAAAAAAATATTGCTTTTAGAAGACGATCCGGGACTTGCGGACGGTCTTTCATATTCACTGGAAAAAAACGGTTTTATACTTGATAAAGTCGCAAATATATCAACTGCCAAAAAATATATCAGCGAAAATGCAAGCGATTATGATCTTCTCATCCTCGACATTATGTTGCCGGACGGTACAGGATTTGAAATATGTGAATATGTAAGAAATATCGGAAACAGTGTACCCATTATTTTTTTGACAGCTTCAGACGAGGAAACAGATATCATTCGCGGACTCGACTGCGGAGGTGATGACTACATAATCAAGCCTTTCAAGCTTTCGGAGTTCCTTTCAAGAATAAACGCACTTCTGCGCCGCGCAGGTCTTAACACACGAAACAACAGCGCCGCAGTTCAAAATCCAAGTCTCATATCATGCGGCGGTATCTCTGTAGATCTTGAAAAATGCAAAGTACTTGTTGACGGCAGAACAATATCTCTGACGAGTTCCGAATACAGACTCATCTGTCTGTTTATACAAAACCGTGGACAAATTCTCACACGCAGTATAATTCTTACCCATATGTGGGACAGCGCAGAAAATTTTGTGGATGATAATACTCTTTCCGTGTATATACGCAGGCTGCGCGAAAAAATCGAAAAAGATCCCTCGCGTCCTTCACTCCTCACAACCATACGCGGCTTCGGATATTTGCTCAACGAATAGATGAGGTGATAAAATGAATTTTCTCAGTGATAAATTATCGCGCAGTTTTCTGACTGCAATTATTTCGGCAATCATTCTTCTGTGCATATTCGATATAATTTCGGCCGCAAATACTGAAAAAACAGTGCGGCATATTATGAGTGAACGCGACAATGCCGTTGTCACCTCACTAATTCAAAACGGTATTCCGGAAACTGCAGCGGCGGCAGCCATAACAAATACGGAAACATCCGCAGAAGCGTCCGCATTTCTCAAAAAGCTCGGAATAAGTGAAAGTACAGATACACATTTCATACCTTTTGCGGAAAATTTGAGATATACTGAGATCAGTTATTTATCTATAAAAGCGTCACTCTATACAATTTTCTTTATAGGGGCGGCAATAATTTTTATGAAAAAACGAGAAAACCTTTATATTGCAGCGAGCAAAACGGTTTCCGATTATACTGCGGGAATTTTTACGGACATACTGCCCTGTGGAAGTGACGGCAGCATATATGTATTATTTGACCGCTTAAACAATATGGCCGCATCACTTAAATCAAAACAGGAGACCGAAAAATCCGCCAAAGAGTTTCTTAAAAACATAATATCCGATATTTCTCACCAACTGAAAACGCCGCTGGCCGCACTTTCGACATATACCGAAATAATTGAGGCCGAAGCCGATAATGCAGAAACCGTCAAAGAATTTGCAAAAAAATCAAAACTCGCCGAAGACAGAATGAAAGATCTCATTACGTCACTCCTTAAAATAGCACGTCTTGATGCCGGAAGCATCAATTTTGCAAGCGCGCCTTACCCGATAAGTGAGCTTATCGAAAGATCTGTGCAAAGTCTGACTCTGAGAGCGAAGCAAGAAGGAAAAGAGCTGTTTATAAAAGGGCATGCAGATGAGATTCTCGTATGTGACATTGTCTGGACAACCGAAGCTATTGAGAACATCATAAAAAATGCTCTTGATCACACCAAATGCGGAGACATGATAGAAATAACCTGGGGCAGATCAGCTGCAGAAACATACATACGCATTACAGACAGCGGAAGCGGTATTTCTCCCGAAGACTTTTATCACATTTTCAAAAGATTTTATCGCGGCAAAAATCCTTCCGATGCTCATGGAATCGGCCTCGGACTTCCGCTTACAAAAGCAATTATCGAAGGTCAGCTCGGCACGCTTATGGTTTCCTGTCCTCCCGATGGCGGCACGGTATTTACCATATCTTTTCCGAACTCCACAAACTGCAAAAGCATTCTTCCTTACAAAACTGTAAGGTAAAATTCACGTCAATGTAAGGCAAATACTGTACAATGACACGCGAAGGAGGTACTTGGAAATGGAGATATTAAAAGTACAAAATTTATGCAAAACATACGGCAGCGGCGAAAACCGCGTCGAAGCGCTAAAAAATGCTTCGTTCTCAATGGAAAAAGGTGAATTTGCTGCAGTTGTCGGCGAATCCGGCAGCGGCAAGAGTACGCTCTTAAACTGCATAGGCGGACTTGACAATCCAACATCCGGCAAAGTTTTTATCGGCGGCAATAATTTATTTTCTATGAAAGAACAGCAAATGACAGTATTTCGCAGACGGAATATAGGCTTTATATTTCAATCGTTTCAGCTCGTGCCTGAACTTACGGTAGAGCAAAACCTCATTTTTCCGCTTCTTCTCGATTACAGAAGCCCTGATCCAAGAGATGTCAGTGAACTTCTTAATATGCTGGGGCTTACAGACAGAAAAAATCATCTTCCCGGTCAGCTTTCGGGTGGACAACAGCAGCGCGTGGCCATCGGGCGCGCACTAATCACAAAACCCGCACTCATACTTGCTGACGAGCCTACAGGTAATCTCGACAGCAAGAGCAGCAGCGATGTTATGAATCTTTTAACTCAGGCTTCAAGACTCTACCGCCAGACAATCCTTATGATTACCCACAATATGAATCTGACTTCGTCTGCCGACCGAGTACTCAGAGTCTCTGACGGAATTCTGACGGATCTTGGAGGTAACTGCGATGAAAAGTTATCTTAGCCTTATACCTATTTCCGCAAAAATTCACAGAAAAGAAAGCAGAATGACTATATTCTGCATAATTCTTGCCGTATTTCTTGTAACCGGTATATTCAGCATGGCCAATATGGAGATACGCAGCCAGAAAATACGTATAATCCAACAGTACGGAGAATGGCATCTCAGACTTACAAGTCTGAATGAAAATAATATGTCTCTTATCGCATCGCGTCCCGATGTAAGCGCAACCGCACGTTACAGTGCCCTTAACTACAGACTCGATGATGAAAATTACAGCATAATGGGAGTGCGCAGGGCCGATAATTCTCCTGGGGAAAACGACGTGATCGGCAAGCAGGCAGTAATATGCGGAGCAGATGAATCATTTTTAAACGATATAATGTATTACAGCGTCAAATCCGGAAATTTCCCCAAGGCAGAAAACGAGATAATGCTTACCAACAATGCAAATTCCGTTTTTAATATAAATATAGGAGACACCGTTGAAATTTCTTCGCCATCTGGTGAGATCTCATCTTTTACCATATCAGGATTCGGCGACAATATGGTCAAAACGGAAAGCGCCGATGCAGTAGGCGTATTTATGAATCTTGATTCGTTCAGACAGTTTTACGAAACCGCTGCCGGTCAAGAGCTCACCGATTCCGATATTTCTTTTTACGTAAAATTGGATGAAAACAGCAATATACGCCAGTCTATACGGGAAATATCATCTGCATACGGTCTTGATGAAGATAATGTTGCTCAGAACAAAATGCTTCTCGGCACTATCGGTGCCAGCGACAGTTCATATATGAATGGACTTTATATTATTGCCGGCATACTTTTTGTTCTTGTGCTCACCTGCGGTGTGCTTATGATCGCCGGCAGTATGAACAGCAATATTGCACAGAAGACCGAGTTTTTCGGTATGCTGCGCTGCATCGGAGCAAGCGGCAGGCAGATTAAACGCTTTGTCCGGCTTGAAGCATTACACTGGTGCAAGTTTGCAATTCCATCAGGCGTTATTTTGGGAATTATTATTACCTGGGTGCTGTGCGCGGTGCTTAGAATTTTAAGCGGCTCGTACTTTGAATCTATGCCGGTCTTCGGCATCAGTCCCATCGGAATTGCTGCGGGTATTATCGTGGGACTTCTTACCGTGTTTCTGGCCGCGCGTTCTCCGGCAAAAAAAGCCGCTAAAGTCTCTCCTCTTGCCGCAGTTTCCGGCAATGCCGAGGCCGTTCATAAAATACGAAAAACCGCAAACACCGGATTCCTCAAAGTCGAAACCGCACTAGGCATACATCACGCAAAACAGAGCAAGAAAAATTTTATACTTATGATAGGCTCATTTGCTGCAAGCATAATTCTGTTTTTTGGTTTTTCCGCTATGGTTGAATTCCTGTATTACGGATGCACTCCTCTACACCCGTATTCACCTGATTTATCAATCACAAGTCCGGGGCATTTCCGCACCGTTGATATGGAAATATCAAAAAGACTTGAAGATCTTGACTGCGTAAAGCGTGCTTACGGCAGAATGTTTGACTTTAATGTACCCGCCGAATTTGATAATGTTCTTGAAGAGTTTGCAGATGCGAATCATACTGTTACTTTTATTTCGTATGAGGAACATCAGTTCGACTGGACACGCAGTGAAAACATAATTTCGGGAAACAAAGGTGCTGTTGATCAGGTTATTAGTGAAAGCGGCTATGTAATTGCAGTCTATAACCCCTACATTCCGCTGCAGGCCGGTGATAAAATCAAAACCGAGCTTGGAGAAGTGACAGTAGCCGCAGTATTTTCATCACTTCCGTTTTCGTCCGGTATAACAACGGAGCCTCTTATATGTTCTGAGAGTACATTTAAATCGCTTGTCGGTGACAGTGGATACACTATTGTAGACATTCAGCTCAGCAGTGAGGCAACAGATGAAGATGTAAATCTGATACGTGCAATGGCAGGCAGTGATACCGCGTTTTCCGATAAACGTATGCTAAACAGAGAAACGCGCGGAATATATTATTCCTTCGCACTTTTTGTCTACGGTTTTCTCGCCGTTATCGCACTGATCACTGTGTTCAATATAATGAACAGTATTTCAATGAGTGTATCGGCGCGTATAAAACAATATGGAGCAATGCGTGCAATAGGTATGAGTATAAAGCAGCTCACAAAGATGATTACTGCAGAAGCCATTACCTATGCAGTATTCGGCAGTATAACAGGATGTCTTCTCGGACTTCCGCTCAACAAGCTTGTATTTGAAAAACTCATAACCGCTTACTGGGGTGATCCGTGGAGCATTCCGCTTTCTTTGACAGCAATCGTTATCCCATTTGCTGTTCTTGCTTCTGCTGCCGCAGTATACGGTCCTGTCAAACGTATCAAAAAAATGTCCGTAACGGAAACAATACACACATAAGTGTAATCATTGACATTGCAGCATTGCCGGTGTATAATACCGTCTTGGAAGCGAGGTGCGGCAAATGCAAATTTCAAGCAGATTTACACTGGCAATTCATATAATTGCATGTATTGATACATTTAAAGACGAATTTAAGGTGACAAGCGACTTTCTTGCGGGAAGTACAAATGTAAACCCCGTTATCGTACGCAAAATCCTCGGACAGCTTAAAGCTGCCGGGATCGCTGAAGTTGCAAGAGGCACCGGTGGTGCCAATATTGCAAAACCGCTTGATGAAATTACTATGCTTGACATATACAAAGCTGTTGACTGTGTAGAAAGCGGTGAATTGTTTCACTTTCACGAAAACCCGAATCCTGCCTGCCCTGTCGGAAGAAATATTCATGCGATACTTGACAGCAAACTGCTACGTGTACAGCAGGCGATGGAAAATGAGCTTGCTTCTATAACGGCAGCAGATATAATAAACGATACAAAAAAATGTCTCGGCACCTTATAAACATTAAAAATTAAATACTAAACATCTTTCAAGGCCTTGAAATTACTTGAGTTTTGGGGCCTTGAAATTTTTTTAAATTTTTTCGTTGTAACTATTGACATTACAATCATACGATGATATAATGCGGTTGTAATAAAAAATATTACAACGATATTCAAATAGAAAGGAGAATTAAATTATGAATAAGACTACATTTAAATCAGTTACCCTTGCTAAGGGAGAATTAAACATTTACGATTTTGATTCTGTTAAGCTGCATGCTTACAAAACTAACGATTTTATCGATGATGAAGTCTTCATCGTAGAAAAAAACGGCAACGCTGTTATTATTGAATCTCCATGTTTCTTTGATAACAGCAAAGAGCTTACCGACTATCTTAAGGACGTAAATGTATGCGGTATGCTTATCGCCTATCACGGCGCCGGAGCAGCTTTCCTCCCGGACGTTCCGAAATACGCTACGAAGAACGCCGTCAGCTATTCCGAAAACGGCGGTGGCAAGGTCTTAATAAATAATTTCACAAATGCATTCGGCGAAATTTTCGATAATTCTGTTCATAAAATCACAAATATTATCGAACCCGGCAATATAACAATCGGAGGTATCGATTTTATAATTAAACAGACAAATGAAGCTTTTGATATAGAGATCCCTGAAATAAATGCTGTTTATACTCATATGCTCGGACACGACTGCCATTCTATTGTTGCCGGTACAGAACACGCAGATGCTATGATCTCAGAAATCCGCAGCTATATTGAAAAAGGTTTTGATCTCATACTTACTTCCCATTATACACCTGAGGATTTAAAGGATGCCGAAACAAAAATAGCCTATCTTGAAAATTTGAAACAAATTGCTGCAGACTGCAGGAATGCCGATGAATTTAAAAGCAAAGTTGAAGAACAATATCCGCAGTATAGCGGTCAAAATTATCTTGATATGACGGCAGAATTCTTCTTCGCTTAAAACAAATATAATTGCACTGTTAGCACTGCAATTTCTCTTTTCTTTACAAAAAACGAAAGGATAACAAAGAATAGCTCAAAAGATAAAATATGCTTTGCAGCGGTATTATCTGCTGCAAAGCATAAAAACCAAGACTTGAAAAACATAAAGTTATAAAATACAAAAATATTGCACTTTTTGATAATGCTCTGTCGTAATTTCTATAATGTATACTTTTTAAAAATACAGCATCACATCCGTATAAATCTCGCTCACTTACGGCCCGGTTTACAATTCGTTTTGCCTGTACTTGTGCATTCAAACTGTATTTATTAGCAGGAAACTCATCTCTCCTTATAGACATCCATATCTGAATAGCCCGTCTTTTATACAATAAAGATAAAGACTCCCGCCTCTCATTATCGGCATACGGAATTCCGGACTCTGTTCGGGATAAAGACGCATAAACCAAAACCGGTCACGGCAGACATAAGCTGCAAATGATATATAATGCTCCTTTGTCATTTCGTGATTTACATTTATATAATATTCCATATCCGTTATTTCCGAGGAAATTATGTGACTGGTTGCCGGCCCCTCAAAATTCCCCTGTTTTTCTGCCGCATCAAAAGGAACAAGCGGCGAAAGTCTGCGCCCACAACATGAAACGCTTGCCTTGCCCGTACTCGTTAAGATGTTTCCGCACTTGGAACAAACATAAAATTTAATCCTATCAATTTTTCCGATATCCGGACTGTTCTGTGCAAGTTCACCTTCAAGCAGTTTAAGAATATCAGCACCCAATACGGATGAAAGTTCATTCCACACAGATACATCCGGAGCGCCGCCTCCACATTCCCATTTTGAAACAGTTTTATTGCTGATTCCCAGCTGTTCCGCAAGGCTCCGCTGAGTAAGACCTTTTTCTTTGCGAAGCTGTAAAATCAGCTGTCCTACTTTATTGCAATCCATTGAATTACCTCCATATTTTATTGGCCTGCGGCATTTCCGCGCTGCACTCTTCCAAAAGATCTTTTAATTTTTGAGTATGGTCATCATGAGGATTTTCATATTTCAACTTCTTTACCAGGGAAAACTCAAAACTGTCCGCTCCGTATTCATTCCAAAGCTTCTGCAGCTGTTTGTTTGGATGTCCGTTTGCAGCCAGTTTAAAGCGATTACTGTTAAAATCCGCTCTCGTATCTTTTGAAATCCCTATAAACAAATCTCCTGTCAGTTTACAGCATATTGAAATAACGCCCATTTCCGGACTTCTGTTCTTCCATTCATCCAAAAGTTCTTTTCTTCTTTCTGTGTTCATAATTTTCACCTCTAAACAAGTTTAACGCAAAAAGTCTACGGATGCAATCCACGCTCCGTAGACTCTACAATGTTTCAGCATCTTTATTATTCATTTACTCTTACGCTTTCATAAAAGATAGTATCTGTCATAAAAGTACATACTTGTTTTTTTACTTTTACATTATAAAATAATGTTGATAGAAAATATTTTTCGTTATAAATAATTTTAAGGAGGTAACGAAAATGAATGATTTTATATTTAACGCACCGGTAAAGGTCTTTTTCGGAAAAGACGCACACGATAATCTTGATGATTTATGTAAAGGCAAAAAAGTGCTGCTTGTTTACGGAGGTAATTCTCTCAAAGCCAACGGAACTTACAGCAAATTGATAAAAGCACTCAAAAACGCAGATGTTTTTGACTTCGGCGGCAACACAAGCCCTGATTTTAAAAAAGTAAAAGAAGCAGTGGACATCTGCAAGAATAACAACATTGATATAGTTATCGGCGCCGGAGGTTCAAGCTGTATGGATATGTCCAAAATAATAGCTTTCGGTGCGGCAAACGATGTCGATCTCTGGAAATTTGTAGAAGAAAGAGACAGCCGACCCGATGCCAAGCACCTGCCCGTTATTCTTATTCCGACATTTCCAATGGGTGGTTCCGAAGTAGACGGAGCAAGTGAAATAGATGATTTTGAAACCGGCAGGCACGGCGCAATTTACGATATGTTCGGAAATTATGCAATTCTCAATCCGGAATTCACATACGGACTTGATAAAAACGCTACAGCATACGGTGCCATCGCCACCATAGTACAGCTGGCAACAAAATTTGTCGGCAATTTCACAGTTTCCAGAGAATTTGCAAAAACTCTTATCATAAATACAATGAAGCAGCTTGACGCTGCTATCAAAGATCCTAATAACTATGAAGCGCGCGCAGATCTTATGTGGGCAGCTTCTATGGGAACAATGGGCATCCTCGACTGCGGCAAAACATATGGTTACGGCGATGACTTCTATAATGTGGAGGGTATCGGAGAAGAACTCTGCGGTATCCAATACCGAGAGGCTATCTGTATCATCTTCCCGCACTGGCTTAAAGGTCTTGCAAAGAGACATGGGGAGGACATTCTCGAATTAATGTCGCTCTTCGGTGCCGACGGTATAGATGAAGGTGCTGAAAAAATCACGGCAATGTTTGAAAATTACGGTATCAAAATGTATTATGACGATTTTGCCCCGCTTGATGAATCAAAACTCAGCGAAATTCTCATTCGCCGCCGCGGCAGATCAGAAGAATTCTCGGAAGACGAACTCCGTGAGATGATTCACAGCGGATTCAAAACATTATAGCATCTATAGCCCCGGCATCAAATCTTAATATTAATATAAAAAGCGCTTCGGAAGTCTTATTCGTCCGAGCGCTTTCATTTTCGATATTCATTTACTTTTTAAATGTCAGTCCGTCTTTAAATGCGTTTCCTGCCTTTTCACCGATTACATGATATGTATTACTTGGTGAATTAAATATAAGCGGATGAAATTTTTCAAGATCAGGATTTCCGTCTGCTCCGAGGATTGCTTCTTCTGCGCAGATATTTACAATCTTTGCGCGCAGTGTTCCCGTTTCCGGTTTATATTCTATAAGTTCACATTCAAGCGCCAGCGGAAGTTCCTCTATTAGCGGCGCGTCGATTTTCTCGCTTTTTACTGCATGAAGCCCTGCAATTTCAAGCTTATTCGGTACATCGTTTGCAGAAACTATGCCTACATAATCACATGCAGCCGCATACTCTTTTATGGCCATACTAACCGTAAAAACTTTTTTCTGCAAAATGTTTTTTGTTGTTTTGTGATCCGCGCTCAGCGCCAAAGTAATTTCCTCATAATCTGTGATACCACCCCAGCCCGCATTCATCGCATCCGGATTTCCGTTTTCATCATATGTTCCGATGATAAAAACCGGCATTGGGTAAAGCCATGTGCCTGCCCCAAAGTTTTTTTTCATTTTCCTATCCTCCGTAACTCATCATTTTTTCATCACATTTTTCAGCTATACAATATAAGTTATATACCTCAAATGCATAGATTTACGCAGTATTACGGAAAAATCTGTCATATTTATGCGGCAACAACACAATTTTTCAATGTACTAACTGCTTTCGCTCAATTAACCTGCGGGCTTCCAAATTCGATAATACGGTCACTGACATGCTGTACCATCGGAAGGTCGTGTGCTATCAGCATTATTGTGAGATTCTGCTCTGTCTGGAGTTTCTTAAACAGGTGCACGATCTGCGACTGCACAGATACATCAAGCGAAGAAATAGGCTCGTCGGCAATTATAAACTTAGGTTTAACCGAAAGAGCTCTTGCTATAGCGGCACGCTGTCTCTGACCGCCCGAAAGTTCATAAGGTCTGCGCAATAGAAATTCGGAGCCAAGTTCTGCCTGCTCCATAAATGATAATATCAATTCACGCGACGGTTTTCTCTTTGTCATTATACGAAGCGGCTCACCTATTATTTCTTCAATTGTCATTCCGGGATTAAATGCCGAAGCTGAATCCTGGAATATCATCTGTTTCCAGTTTTTCTGCTCCGCCTTCCCAAGCGTCTTGCTTTTATCATCACGCATATTTCCGTTCGCATATATTATTTCACCGCCCGACGGCTCGTAAATCTCCATAAGACAGCGTGCAAGCGTCGATTTGCCGCAGCCAGACCGTCCGACAACGCCAAGCAACTCACCTTCGCATATATCCATATTCAAGTGCTCAAAGGCGGCAATAGTTTTATTTCTGCCAAGCTTAAAATATTTGCTGAGATTTTTTATTTCAATCAGTTTTTTCTGTTCTCTTTTATACAAAATTTCTGCCGGCTTTTGTGCCTCATCCGGCAATGCTCCCGACACCGCATGTGAAAAACAATCTGCTCCGGCATATGTGTCTCCTTTTATGTGCCCGTGCCTGTGTGTCCCGCTTTTTCCGTAATTTGCATATGAAAGCAGCCTCTTTGTATATTCATGCTGCGGATTTTTAAATATTTCTTCCGTGTTTCCGAGTTCCACAATCCTGCCGTCACGCATCACGGCAGTTCTGTCGGCGAGACTTTCGGCAAGTCCCAGATCGTGTGTTATGAATACAATTGTATTTTGGCGTTCTTTTTGTAACTTTTTCAGCAGCTTAAGTATCTGCGCCTGCACATCTATATCAAGCGCGGTAGTCGGCTCATCTGCCAGCAGTATATCAGGTTCCCCCGCAAGTGCAATTGCTATCGCTATCCTCTGACGCATACCGCCCGAAAAATTATGCGGCATCTGGTGGTACCGTTCCCATGCCTGAGGAATTCCGGTCTGCTGCATCAGCTTTATAGCTTCTGCTTTTGCTTCCGCACGGTTAAGCCTTCTGTGCAATCTTGCAGCTTCCGCTATCTGCTCTCCTACACATATCGTTGGATTAAGCGATGTCATAGGATCTTGAAATACCATTGATATTTTTCCGCCGCGATATTCCCGCATCTCTTTTTCGCTAAGAGCGAGGAGATTATCGGCTCCGAACACTATTTTGCCGCTCATTATCCGTGCTTTATCGCAGAGTATTCCGAGAATACTTTTGCAAAGTACTGTTTTGCCGCAGCCTGACTCTCCTACAAGCGCGAGTATTTCACCACGCCTGAGTTCAAGGCTTACGTCTTTGACGGCAGCACTTCTGCACAGTGTTTCCGCATCATCAGCACATTCTTTCTTTCCCGCAGTCCCATTCATACTTTCTTTGGCAAAAGCCACGGTAAGATTTTTAATTGTCAGTACATTTTCAAATTTATCGTCCATTCTTGCCTCCACAGAAAAATCTTCCGAATCATGTCCTGCCAAAACTCTCTTTTCTATGCATATCATATACACTTTTTGCACGCCTTCTGTCTACTCGGCAATATCCCATTCATAAATATTATGGAATATGCCTACTCCATGATGTCCGAGCACAGTATCTTCCGTAATTCCTGTTATTGTATCTCTTCCGGCATACATAGCATTTATATATGCAATAAACGTATATGGCATATCGTTTGTCATTTCCTCCTGAAACTCTTTATAGAGCGGAAGTCTTTCCTCATATGTCTCTTTTTCTCTGGCCTCACGGAGAATGTTATCTATTTTTGCATTGGAATAGCTATTATAATTCGCGCCCTTATCAGTTGCGAATACTTTATAAGTGTGATCATCGGGGTCAAAAGGACTGCCCCAACCGATGAGGTAAGCGTCCTGGCGTGCCCAGTCTGTCTCTGCATTTATCTTCACTACCGCATTTACACCTATCTCCTGAAGATTCTGCGCACAGATATTTGACATATCTATTCTCACCTGATCTCCCTGACCGTTATTTATTGTAAATGCAAGCTGTTCGCCGTTCTTATAATAATAACCGTCTGCCCCTATGCTCCAGCCAGCCTCTTCAAGAAGCTGCTTTGCTTTATGCGGGTTGTAATCAAATTTCTCAATATCGGAATTATTGTACGGCCCTTTTTGCAGCGGTGAATATGCCGCTTCGCCATAGCCGAGAAGTACACTGTCAATTATCGACTGTCTGTCAATCGCATAGCTAAGAATGTTGGGAAGTTCCCTGTGCTTACCAAAAAATTCACTGTTGAAGTTGTACATTATTCCACGGTAATCGGCCGTATCCATCTTATACACAGTAAATCCGTCAGTATTCTCAAAATCTGCCGCTGCCTTCGGTGTAATCTGTGCAAAATCAAGTTCACTGCTCTTAAGCTGAAGTGCTCTCACATCGTTATCGGGAACGATTTTAAATATAATTTTATCTATTTTTGGCTCTCCAAGATAAAAATCTTCAAATTTCTCAAGCGTAATGCTCTGTCCAAAATCCCAGTCGGTAAGTTTGTAAGGTCCCGCACCCACAGGATTTTGATTAAAACGGTCGGTGGTCATATCTCTGCCAGCAAGAAGATGTTCGGGAAGAATACCCATGGTCAAATAATCGAGCATCGCTACATTCGGCGCCGTCAGTTTTATTGCTATATGCGTATCGTCAATTACAGTCACCGACTCGACATCTTCAAAATTAGAAGCATTCTCCGAGCCATTATCCGGATTTTTAATCGCTTCTATCGTAAATTTTACATCATCTGCCGTAAGAGATTCTCCGTCATGAAACTTAAGACCCTCTCTGATTGTAAATGTATAAGTACACGTATTCTCATCGTATGTCCAGCTTTCCGCAGCGGCAGGCACGATATTGTTTTCGGCATCGTGTGCCGTGAGTCCGATAAACAAGAGCAGATTTATTTCTCCATGCTCATAAAGCGCCGGATTTACAGCCGTGTAATCGCCACTTCCGTATATTAGCGTCTTACCGTCTCCGCCTTTGCCGGTACTGCTATCATCACTGCCGCAGGCAGCAAGCCCAGAAAGCATTACAAGTACAAGTATTATTGATACCGCACGCAAAAACAAACCGCGTCTTAAACTATGATTTAACGTATTTTTAAGAGTCCGCACTTCTTCAGCACTTTTACTCTTTTTAAAGTTTGCATTCGTTTTCATTTGAAATTCCTTTCTTTTATGCATTCCCTTACTGTGTTTTGAATTTCTTACTTTTTCTATTTCAGAAGCGGCTTCCTACCGCCGATAAACATATTTTACTCTGCTGCACTGACGCACACAGCTGTTATCTTTTAAAGCAGCCGTTCCCTGCGTCCTTCTGTGCGCAGATATTCTCCTAT
>JAAWDW010000131.1 GCA_022793975.1 Bacillota bacterium | reverse complement strand
ATCCGGTAGGGGCGCTGACAGCGGCCAAGATGAATAAAGCGATTGCGGTTTGTCAGTTTAAGGCCGAGGGACAGATGATAATGGCGCATCCGGAGTACAATATGGAGGGGAGGCTGCTGCTTGATAAGATTGATTATGAAAACGGCACTATTGAAATAGACGGCAATAAATATGAACTCAGAGATAAAAATTTTCCGACGGTGGATCCTAAGAATCCTTACGAATTTACAGAAGATGAAAAGGATCTGCTGCGCCGGCTCAGAGCATCGTTTGAGCAGAGCGAGAAGCTGCATAAACATATAAGATTTTTATTCAGTCACGGCGCACTTTATAAAGTTTATAACAATAATCTGATGTATCACGGCTGTGTACCGATGACAGAGGACGGAGAATTTGAAGAGGTAACTATATTCGGCAAGACTTTAAAGGGCAAAGTGTTGTTTGACTATCTTGACGAGCAGGTGAGGGCGGCGTATTTTACGCCGGAGAATGCGGACGGCAGAGAAGATGCGACCAATCTGATGTGGTATCTGTGGCTGGGAAGCAAGTCGCCGCTTTTCGGAAAGGATAAAATGACAACCCTTGAACGCTGTTTTATAGCGGACAAGAGTACGCACAAGGAACATACTGTTCCTTATTATTCACTTATAGAGGATAAAGCGATATGTGAAAAAATTCTGGCGGAGTTTGGACTTGATCCGGAGAGCGCACATATTCTGAGCGGGCATGTTCCTGTTAAAGTAAAGGACGGAAAAAGTCCTATAAAGGGCAAAGGAAAGCTGTTTATCATAGACGGCGGGATGTCAAAAGCGTATCAGAAGGATACGGGAATCGCCGGATATACATTTATATATAATTCGAGATTTATGGCGCTCTCGGAGCATAAACCGTACAGCCCGCTCAAAAGCGACGGTACTCAGGAGTTTCATACTTCTACGATGAGAACTGTGGAGCTTTTTAAGAAAAGGATAATGGTACGTGACACAGATCAGGGAGATATACTTCAGGAGCAGGTGGACGATCTGATGCGGCTTGCGGAAGCGTACAGAAAGGGTGAGATTAAGGAAGTATATTGATTGCGGTAAATTAACTTTTTTACGAAAAAATATGCTTTTTAGAATTACAAATTACAGCATAACATCCGCATAAATCTCGCTCACTGAGGGTCTGGTTTACAGTTTGCTTTGCCTGCACTTGTACATTCAAACTGTATTTTTTAAACTATATGATTTTATGACATTAGATTTTTTGAAAATTCGAGTCTAATGTCTTTTTTTACTTATTTTAAGAAAAAAGATATGTATTTAACTTTAATTTTGATTTTGCGGTAAAAAAATAGTTTGTGAAAATAGGAGGGAAGTGCAGATAGCTTTTATGCGGATTTTATGAATTACAAGGTAATAAAGGCAGTGTATTTGTGTATTCGAATCGTTTCAATTTTCAATTATATAAATAAAAGAGCAATCGGGAAATTCCGATTGCTCTTTTATGGTGCGCGTGAGGCGATTCGAACACCCAACCTGCTGATTCGTAGTCAGTTACTCTATCCATTGAGCTACACGCGCAAATATAACCATACCTTAATGGTACGGATAACATTATACAATTTTAAGCATACTTTGTCAAATGAAAATTACACTTTTTAAAAATTGCAGCAGAACATCCGTATGAATATCACTCACCTGCGGTCCGGATTACAGTTCACTAGACGTATACGGATGTGCAGCTATGCAGATTGCGTTCCAATTTTATAATGTTGCGGAAAACTTTGCCGTATTGTATAATAAAAGCGAATTTTGGCAGGAGGATCGGTATGAATTACGAAGATAAAAAAATTGTCGCTATTATAGCTTCAAATGTGGAGGCAGCAACGGCGCTTAATGTAATAGGCCATCTCGCGATTGCCATTGGAAAATATTCGGGCAGTGAAATAATGGGAAGACCCGTGATAACGGATAAGTCGGGTGGGAAGCATATGGGCATAAGCCAATTTCCTTTTATAGTTACCAAGGTAAAAGCGGGAAAGCTGAAAAATGCGATAGAAAGGGCGAAAAGCAATTCGAATCTTTTAGTTGCTGATTACACGAGAGAGATACTTGAGACTAGAACTGACGATGATTTGGCGAAAGCGATGGCTAAAAAAGACGGCATCGAACTTGAATATATGGGAGCAATTATATACGGAGATACGAAAGATGTGGATGAGATAACGAGGAAATTTTCCCTGTGGAGAGCCGACTGAAAAATTACAATCAAAAATTGATTGAAAAAATATCGGGTATACGCGTATAAAAGCGTATTGCCCGATTTTTTAGTATTGTATATTTTTTAGTAAAGTGCAGAAACTACATATACTAAACACAGGGAGGAAGTAATCTTGCAAAACGATATAGAGATGCTTAACAATATACGAAAAACCACGGAAATGGGCCAGTATGGAATAAATTCCGTTATAAATTATGCAAGTGATACGGAGCTTTACAGAGCTCTTAAGCAGCAGATGACGGAATATGATAAAATCTGCGATACGGCGGACCGTATGCTTAGAGAGCGCGGAAAGATGGGCTCCCATGTGGGAACTATGGCCAAGGTGTCATCGGATATTTCGGCAACGATGAATATGATGGTATCACCGACTGTGTCCAAGATAGCTGAAATGATGATAAAGGGAAGTACTATGGGTATTACAAAAAATATAAAGAATATCCATAAATATGATGGAATGAGCGAAGATATAAGAGCTCTTGCGGATAAGCTTGTTGCAACAGAGCAGGATAATATAGAGCAGATGAAAAAATTTCTGTAAAAGGCTTGACACTTTAAGTAACGTGCCTTTATATTATTAAAGTGCACAAAGTTATACAATGTAAGATTGTAACATTTACAGCAAATAATTTAAAAGGCAGAAATAAGAGCATATGAGTGCGGACAAGCATCTTAAAAAATATTTAAATTGAAACAGAAGAATAGGGGAATGTATGCAGTACATAGGACTGATAGTAGGATTTGTATTACTGATAAAATGTGCGGACTGGTTTGTTGACGGGAGCAGCAATCTTGCCAAAGCGCTCGGAGTGCCGACGCTTGTAATAGGACTTACAATAGTAGCATTTGGGACAAGCGCTCCGGAAGCGGCAGTAAGTATTTCGGCATCGCTTTCGGGACAGAATGAAATTGCGGTGGGAAATGCTGTCGGAAGCAGCATATGCAATTTGCTCCTCGTTCTCGGTGCAAGTGCAGCGGTATTTCCTATGGCTGCGCCGAAGAGCGTGCTTAAAAAGGATTATATGTTTGCGGTACTGGCAGCATTTGTGCTTATTTTTGTTACGGGCGATGTGTTTTTGAGCGGAGGATTTGAAGGGTTTATTGTGCAACTGAGAAGTGCGATGTCTGCCGCAGGTAATGCGGATGCGGCAGCGGCTTCCGCAGACAAAGTGATTTCGTATGTGACGAGAAGCGAGGGTCTTATACTGCTTACATTTGTCATCACTTATGTGTATTCTCTTATTCTCGGTGTGCTTGGAAACAAGGACGATGAAGATGAAAAAGGAAGATTCAGCTGGAAAGATCTGCTGATGATTGTTATAGGAATGCTCGGAATTATGATTGGCGGGGATTTGGTGGTTGATAGCAGTGTAAAAATTGCCGAGTCTTTCGGAATAAGCACACAGCTCATTGCGCTTACAGTAGTAGCACTCGGAACATCGCTGCCGGAACTTGTGACCTCTGTTGTGGCTGCAAGGAAGCGTGAGACAGATATTGCGCTGGGAAATGTAATCGGAAGCAATATTTTTAATATATTTTTTGTGCTTGGATCAGCAGCAGTCGTGAGTCCGCTGACGCTTGATATTACGGCATTTACCGATATTCTTATAATGACAGCAGTGTCGCTTGTTGTGCTTGCTCTTGCAAGCTTCAGGAGCAATATCAGCAGACCGAACGGAATATTTATGCTGGTTATGTATGCCGCATATACAGGGTATATTATAGTAAGATAGCTTATTCAATAAATTATACTTTTTAGAATTAAAGCATAACATCCGTATAAATCTCGCTCACTGAGGACCTGGTTTACAGTTCGCTCAATGTATACGGATGTTATGCTATGCTGAGT
>JAAWDW010000130.1 GCA_022793975.1 Bacillota bacterium | reverse complement strand
GTGTTTTCGCTTCCTTATGTCCGGCGCGTTCAAGTATGCCGAGCGCGAACTCCGAGTCATTAAAATTTTTCGGGCAACCGAGAGTTTCAATAAAAATTTTCATTATATTTCTTCCTCTGTATAATTATCTGCAATTGTATCTGTGTCTTCCTGTACTCCGTTTTGCAGCGCATAAAGTTCAACTTCGCTCATAAGTACCTGACGCGGCTTTGAGCCGTCTGGAGGTCCGACAATACCGCGGGCTTCCATCATATCTATTATGCGTGCAGCTCTGTTATAACCTATTCTGAAACGTCTTTGCAGCATTGATACCGAAGCTTGTCCGCTGTGAACTACAAGTTCTACAGCATCGGAAAGCAGCTCATCGCCGTCATCATCTTGTGCACTGCTTCCGGCGGCAGCACCTGCATTTTCTATTGTATTTATGACATCGCCCGCATAGGTTACGCCTTCGGATTGTGATTTTATAAATTCTATAACATTGTGTACTTCATCGTCAGAAACAAAAGTTCCCTGCACTCTTATAGGCTTTCCGAGTCCGAGAGGATTATAGAGCATATCACCCTTTCCTACAAGTTTTTCCGCACCGCCCATATCGAGTATTGTTCTCGAATCTACCTGAGATGATACGGCAAACGCTATTCTCGATGGAATATTTGCTTTGATAAGACCTGTTACAACATCAACAGACGGACGCTGCGTAGCTACTATGAGGTGCATACCGGCGGCTCTCGCCATTTGTGCAAGGCGGCAGATCGATTCTTCTACCTGTGAAGGTGCTGCCATCATAAGATCTGCAAGCTCGTCGATTATAATGACAACCTGCGGCATTACATTTGCCGGCAGTTCTTTCTTTCTCATAGTATTGTTGTACGATTCGAGGTCTCGTGCGCCTTCTTCTGCAAATTTTTTATATCTTTCGGTCATTTCGGCTACAGCCCAGTTAAGTGCCGCGGCTGCTTTTGACGGCTCAGTTACAACAGGTATAAGAAGATGTGGTATACCGTTGTAATTACCGAGTTCAACTACTTTCGGGTCTACAAGGACGAGTTTTACTTCTTCGGGTCTCGCTTTATAAATTATGCTGAGTATAATGCTGTTTATACAAACTGATTTGCCGGAGCCTGTGGAGCCTGCAATGAGAAGATGCGGCATTCCTTTGAGGTCCCCTACTATGGCAGCTCCGGAGATATCTTTACCGACAGCAAACGATATCTTGGATTTTGCTTCGGTAAATTCACGTGAGCCGATGATTTCGCGCAGTGTTACCATATTTACTTTATCGTTTTCAACTTCTATACCGACAGCAGCCTTTCCCGGTATAGGTGCTTCCATCCTGATACTTTTTGCTTCGAGATTCAGTGCTATGTCGTCCGCAAGACGTGTGATGCTTGAAACTTTGACACCGACAGATGGCTGTATTTCGTATCTGGTAACGGCAGGACCTTTTGTAACTTGTATTACGCGCGCATCAACATGGAAATTTTTAAGAGTATCTTCAAGTTTCTGAGCTTTTGCGGCAAGGTCTGTTCCCGAATTTGCACTTTCATCAGCTTTGCCTTGATTGAGAAGTTCAAGCGGCGGGAATTTGTATTCCGCTTTAGGCGGCTCGGTATTTAGGTTGAGTTCTTCTGCAGTAAGCATTGCTGTTTCCGCTTCTTTTTTTGTCAGTTTCTTTTCCGTTTCATAAGCAGGAGTTTCGGCATTGGAGGCAGCTATATCTTTATCAGGTACATATGACGCGGTGAGGTCAGACGTATGTGTGTTTATTTCTGTACCGGCGTCGAAAGTATTAAGTTCTGTATCAGCATTATAATTATATGTGCTTTGCAAATTCGATACGTCCTGAATTTCGCATACAGTATTTATGTTGTCGGTATCATTTGCAGCGGCTGTATCGGAATAATTATGTTCTGCGGCTATAGTAAAAGAATTATCAGTATTATTGGTAGTTTCATTTGTTTCATCAATAAGACCAAAAGTTTTACTGCTGTCTGCATCAGTATACGGAGTCTTAGTGTCAGTACTTTCGCTGTTATCGACAAGTCCGTAATTTGGAGACGGGTTTCCGCTGTCAATAATTTTAATTGCCGCTTTCGGTGTATTTTCGACAAGACCATAACTTATCGTACTTTCACTTGCTGAATGTCCGAAAAGCTCATCATCTTTCATATAATTCATTATGTTTACCTGGCCTTCACTCATACGGCCCGGAACATAAGATGTCTCGTATTCCTGCGGAATTTTATTTTTTAATGTATCTTTGTCTTCGCTCCGGTCACGTTTAGACGCCGATGAAAGAGATATACCTTTAAGTGTTCTATCGGTTTTAACGGGAAATTCAGGTCTTTCGGCTTTAGGCGGTTTTACAGGCGTCTCATTGTAATTGATGTCTTCCGCATCTTGTACTTTGTTCGCACCGAGCCGTATGCTCTCTTCTTCTGCAAGTCTCTGTGCTTCTTCATATGCTTCAATTCTTGCAGCCTGTTTTTCCGCACGTTTTATCTTAAGGTTTTCCAGGAACTGAGAAACAGGTGTGTTGAGAACTAGAAGAAGCAGTACGAGAATAACAACCACAGACAGTATGATAAGACCCGGCTTGCCTATTGCTTTCGCAATAAGAGTGCCGATAAACATACCGAAAAGACCGCCGTTTTCGGCTTCTACTCCGCTTTTAAAAAGCCCTGATATATATGCAGAAGTCATTTCAAAAGATTCTGTGTCTATGAATCTTACCGAATTTAAAAGGGTGAGCATTAAAAATATTATCAGCATAAAAACAGCCGATTTTCCTGAAATGTGGGCAGCTTTGTCGAGAAAGAGAAGCGCGCCGTATATGATTAAATAGTAAGGAAGTACGTACGCGAAAATACCGAAACTTCCGAGGAAAAATTTGTGAAGTATTTCGCCGAAAGCGCCGGCCGCACTTGTCTGTACCGCAATAATGAGAAAAATACCGAGTGCAATTATAATTATCGCCCAGATTTCATCTCTTACCTTACTGCCTATTTTTATCGGTTTTTCGGGTCTTACCGGATTTTTGCCGGTTTTTGCTCCCGATTTACTGCTGTTTTTGCTGTTGCCGCTGCTTGATTTAGCACCACTGCTTGTCTTATTTTTTGATCCCGGCGGTCTTCCGGGCTTTCTCTTTTCTTCTGCCATAAAACACCTTTCCGAAAATAATTTTATGTATCTGGTTTAAATTTATTTTTTATTGAACTCCGAAGATTGCATAAAGTACTACCGCAGCTCCCAAGATCCAAGTATAAATCGAAAAATACCACAGTCTTTTTCCGGTCACAAATTTTATCATAGCTTTAATAGCGATAAGACCTGATACAGCGCTCACGATGACGCCCGTAAGAATCGGAAGTACGAGTGATATATCCGCACCCTGTTCAAATGCTGCAGGAGCTTCCAGTATTACCGATCCGAGAATGGATGGTATGGATATTAAAAATGCAAATTTCACACCGAACTCTCTGTTCAGTCCGGAAAAAAGAC
>JAAWDW010000129.1 GCA_022793975.1 Bacillota bacterium | reverse complement strand
CTATTTCTATCGTATGTTTAAATGTCTTTTCCAGCTTTATTTCATCTTCTTCAAGCTGATGCATCTCACCGTCTATGCGTACCCTGGTAAAGCCCTCCCTGCGGATTCTGTCGATAATTTTCTCATGTTCTCCCTTACGCTGGCGCACAACCGGCGCCATTACGATTACACGTGTTCCCTCAGGCATCCCCATTATACTATCGACGATCTGATCCACACTCTGGCTCGATATCTCACGGCCGCAGACAGGACAGTGCGGTACTCCTATCCTCGCATACAAAAGTCTCAGGTAATCGTGTATCTCCGTCACCGTTCCCACTGTGGAACGCGGATTTTTGTTGGTCGTCTTCTGATCTATCGAAATTGCCGGAGAAAGACCTTCTATATATTCGACATCCGGCTTTTCCATCTGCCCCAAGAACTGTCTCGCATATGACGAGAGACTCTCCATATAGCGCCTCTGTCCTTCCGCATATATAGTATCAAACGCCAGCGATGATTTTCCCGAACCCGAAAGGCCCGTAAATACCACCAGCTTGTCACGCGGGATTTCCAAGTCCACATTTTTAAGATTATGTTCATTTGCACCTTTTATATATATTTTATCAGGCATTTCTTCCACCTCTGTATCTAATTATTTTCTTTACTCTTCCCGTATTGTTCGGCTTTTCGTTTGCATCATTGTCTTACTTTATACTCGAATATCCTGTCTCGCAGTTCCGCCGCACGCTCAAACTGCAGATCACTCGCCGCTTGTTTCATCTCTTCTTCAAGTTTCTTAAGATACTGCGACAGTTCTTTCTTCGTAAGTTCAAGCGGACTCTTGCCCTTGTAAAATTCATCTTCCGGCTCTATCTGCTTTGTCGCCTCGATAACGGCACGTACATCTTTTTTTATCGATTGCGGTGTTATACCGTTTTTTTCATTGTATTCCTGCTGTATTTTACGTCTTCTTTCTGTCTCGTCTATGGCGCTCTTCATAGCAGGACTGATACCGTCCGCATACATTATAACGCGCCCGTTCACATTACGCGCAGCTCGTCCTATTGTCTGTATAAGTGATGTCTCTGTGCGCAGAAATCCCTGCTTGTCCGCATCGAGAATCGCCACAAGGCTCACTTCGGGAACATCAAGTCCTTCCCTCAGTAAATTTATGCCGACCAAAACATCGAAAAGACCCATTCTGAGGTCACGGATAATTTCCATTCTCTCCAACGTATCAATTTCAGAATGCAGATATTTGACACGGATTCCCGCATTTTTTAAATAATCCGTCAGGCTTTCCGCCATTTTTTTTGTCAAAGTTGTGACAAATACTTTTTCACCTTTTTCCGCAACTTTATTTATTTCTCCAATGAGATCGTCAATCTGACCTTCGCTCTTCCTTATATCTATCGGCGGGTCAATTAGTCCTGTCGGTCTTATTATCTGCTCTGCAGAAATGCCGCCGCTCTTCTCGCGTTCATATTTAGCAGGCGTCGCACTGACATATACTATTTGACTTACTATATTTTCAAACTCCTCAAACATCAGCGGCCTGTTGTCGAGCGCCGACGGCAGACGAAAACCGTAATCCACAAGTGAACGCTTGCGCGATAAATTGCCCTCGTACATCGCGTGCAGCTGCGGCAGCATTACGTGTGATTCATCTATCATTATGAGAAAATCTTTGGGAAAATAATCTATAAGCGTATATGGTTTGGCTCCCGGTGCAAGATTGCTTATATGGCGCGCATAATTTTCAATACCCTTGCACATTCCTATTTCACGCAGCATCTCGATATCATAGCGTGTACGCTGCTCTATTCGCTGTGCTTCAAGGAGCTTCCCTCTATCTTTAAACCACTTTATGCGCTCTTCAAGCTCAGAACTTATCGTGTCTATTGCGTGTTCCATATTTTCTTTGGAAGTCACATAGTGCGAGGCAGGATATATAGATACATGATTCCTGAGACCGATAATTTCACCCGTCACCGGATTCATTTCTTTTATTGTTTCTACTTCATCGCCGAAAAGTTCTACTCTTACAGCATTTTCGGCTCCTGCGGGATATATGTCTATGACATCGCCGCGCACACGGAAGCAGCCTCTCTCAAACGCAAGATCGTTTCTCGTATACTGTATGTCCACAAGCTTTCTCAGTATATCCTGACGCGGTTTTTCCATTCCGGGTCTCAGCGAAAGCATCTGATTTTCATAGTCAAACGGTGAGCCGAGTCCGTAAATACACGATACCGAAGCCACGATGATAACATCTTTGCGCTCTGCCAGCGCCGCTGTCGCCGAGTGCCTCAG
The DNA here is from genome assembly GCA_022793975.1 of Bacillota bacterium. Lineage (GTDB taxonomy): Bacteria > Bacillota > Clostridia > Peptostreptococcales > Anaerovoracaceae > QAKD01. The sequence goes on along the minus strand of JAAWDW010000129.1, from coordinate 11,234 downwards.
TTTTTCGATTTCCGCATTTATATCCGAATCTTTTTCTATATATGTGTCTGTCGAAGGCACATATGCCTCCGGCTGATAATAATCATAATAACTTACAAAGTATTCCACCGCATTTTCCGGGAAAAATTCTTTGAATTCTCCGTGAAGCTGTGCCGCAAGCGTTTTATTGTGCGAAATTACAAGCGTTGGTTTCTGTACCCGCTCAATTACTCCTGCCATAGTGAAAGTCTTGCCGGAGCCGGTAACACCCATAAGCGTCTGATGTTTCTCACCGCGCAGAATACCGTCTGCAAGACGCTCTACTGCCGCCGGCTGGTCCCCCGTCATATTAAATTTTGAAACTAATTTAAAGCGGTCCGTCAAAACCCCCTCCTTTTGAAAACAAGTTGATTTCTCATCATAGATTATATACCAATAAAAAAAGTTCGCCAAATACTAATTTTTTCTGACGGACTTATTTTATCACACTTTTTTTAATTGTGCAAACAAATGTTCTTGAATTTTGTCCTCTGAAAAAGTCCTTTTTCTTCTTTTGTTGCTTTTTTGCTCATTTTATGATATACTTAGTTGTATTATATGTATACTTGTATACAATTATGGGGAGGGATTTAATGACAACATTTTTCAATCAGCCTTCGGAATTAAGCAATAATTTATTTATAAAAGAGATGTCCGATAAACTCATTGGCAACGATGAAATTCCGTCGGATTTATATACCGAATATAATGTAAAACGGGGACTCAGAAACGCAAACGGCACCGGTGTTCTCGTTGGGCTAACAAAAATCAGCCATGTAGAAGGCTATAAAGTGAACGAAAACAAAGAAAAAATTGCGATTCCGGGAAAGCTCTATTACCGTGGTTATGATGTCGAAGATATAGTAAACAGCTTTATAAAAGAGCGCCGGTTTGGATTTGAGGAAGTTACATATCTTCTTCTTTTCGGCGAACTTCCAAATAAAAAACAGCTGGAAGATTTTCAGCATCTTCTCGGTGAAAGAAGAGAATTGCCGCGCGGTTTTGCCTGGGATATGATTCTTGTCGCTCCGTCGTCGAGTCTTATGAACAAACTTGCACGAAGTATACTTGCTCTTTATTCATACGACAGCAATCCTGACGATACTTCCATCGAAAATGTACTCCGTCAGTCAATTGAGCTTATCGGATATTTTCCATCGCTCATAGCCTATGCTTATCAAGCAAAGCGCAGTTTTTACGACAACGAGAGCCTGCATCTGCACTATCCTGTTCCCGAACTCGGTACAGCAGAAAATATCTTAAGAATGATAAGACCTACAGGCGAATTTACACAGCTTGAAGCTCATCTGCTTGACTTGTCGCTGATACTTCACGCAGAACACGGTGGCGGCAACAATTCTTCATTTACCACCCATCTCGTTTCATCATCAGGTACGGATACATATTCGACAATAGCGGCGGCTGTCGGCTCACTGAAAGGTCCGCGTCACGGAGGCGCCAACATTAAGGTCATAAATATGCTTGCCGATCTGAAAGCAAATGTCAAAGACCCTGCGAACGAAAAACAGCTTGAAGAGTATTTCAGAAAAGTATTAAAGGGAGAAGCAAATGATGGTTCCGGTCTTGTATACGGTCTCGGACACGCGATATACACGCTTTCCGACCCAAGAGCGATACTGCTCAAAGGTATGGCAAAAAAACTTGCCGAATACAAGGGCTGCGAAGAGGATTTTGCACTGTGCGAATATATAGAAAACAAAGTTCCGGATATATATCGTGAAATGACCGGCGAGGACAAGCCTATGCCGGCAAATGTAGATCTGTACTCCGGATTTGTTTACAGTGCTCTTGACATTCCTCCTGATATCGCAACACCGCTCTTTGCGACAGCAAGACTTTCGGGCTGGTGCGCGCACAGGCTTGAAGAACTCATCGCGGGCAAAAAACTTATGCGTCCGGCATATATGGGTATTCAGCCGCACAGAGACTTTATAGAAATGTACAAGCGAAAATAAATAATAAAAACAAACACAGAAAAAGAGCAGAGTGCCCATCTGCTCTTTTTGTATTTCTAATGCGATATGCTCTTCTGTGCTTTATGTATTGCCTGACACTATTTTGCCGCCGTATCACAGTAGATACAGCGATATATGCCTTTTTCACGATCCGTAAGCCTGAATACGTGGTGTATTTCCTGCTCAGTTGATGTAATGCAGCGCGGATTTCTGCATACTATGATGTCCGTGAGTTCTTCCGGCAGTTCTATGTGCTTCTTCTGCGTCACATGTCCGTTCTCCACGATATCAACCGTAATGTTTGGACTTATGTAGCCTAAAACATTGAGATCAACCTCTATGTTCTTATCTATCTTTATTATATCTTTCTTGCCCATTTTTTCACTCGGCACATTCATTATTACAGCAACTGAACTATCGAGTTTGTCAAGTCCGAGCATTTCATATATCTGCATCGCTTTCCCGGCAATAATATGATCTATTACTATTCCGTTTTTTATCGAATCGACATTCATTTATTTCACCTCCAAAAGTTTAAGGATGAGCGCCATTCTTATGAATTTTCCGCATCTTGCCTGCTCAAAATAGCACGCGCGGCTGTCACTGTCTACCGCAGTCGAAATTTCGTTTACACGCGGCAGCGGATGCAGTATACAGAGGTCTTCTTTCGCACTCTTCAGTTTTTCAGGTGTGAGAATATAGCTGTCCTTAAGTCTGATATAGTCCTCTTCATTGAAAAACCTTTCTCTCTGCACACGCGTCATATAGAGAATATCCAATTTGTCTATCGCTTCGTCCAGCGACTCTGTCTGTTCATAAGAAATGTCTTTTGACTTTATGTACGTTTCTTTTACATAACGCGGTACTTTAAGTTCTTCAGGTGAGATCAAAACAAATTTTATTCCCTTATAGCGTGACATCGCGGCTATGAGAGAATGCACTGTTCTGCCGAATTTCAGATCGCCGCACAATCCGACTGTCATATTGTCAAGTCTGCCTTTTTCACGGCTTATCGTGAGAAGATCCGTCAGTGTCTGTGTCGGGTGATGATGACCTCCATCTCCCGCATTTATGATAGGAACAAGACTCTTTGACGCTGCAATGACAGGCGCGCCTTCTTTTGGATGACGCATAGCAATTATGTCAGCATAGCCGCTTACGACAGTAATTGTATCAGCCACGCTTTCGCCTTTGGCAGCTGAGCTTGACGCTGCCTCCGAAAATCCAAGCACATTGCCGCCAAGTTCCATCATCGCTGCTTCAAACGAAAGACGCGTCCGCGTAGATGGCTCGAAAAACAGTGTTGCCAATTTCTTATATCTGCACTTTTCTCTGTATTTCTCCGGATTTGCTATGATGTCATTTGCCGTATCTATGAGTTCATTTATTTCGTCTACTGACAAATCGAGAATGTCTATAAGGTTTTTCATTCTGTTTTCTCCTTATTCTCAAAACAAATTTATGTCTTTTCTTATATATTGTATCACACTGAAAGCCCCTTTTGGTTTCCAATTACTGCCTATTTTCTTATCCAACTTTCATCAGACGGATTGTTTCTGAATGCAATAAGCCTTTCAACATCTTCCTGCTTTATGTAATTTTCCTGCGCAGCTATTTCCGCAATTACGTCAAAATTCGTCAGACTCACATTTTTTACATCCGCTTCCGCAAGGCGGTCGAGTCCCTTTTTCATTCCGTATGTAAAAATACTGACGATTCCCAGTACCTCGGCACCCGCAGCACGCAGTACATTTACAACTTCTACTGCGCTTCCGGCCGTGGAAATAAGATCCTCGACAACTACTACTTTCTGCCCCGCTTCAAGCCTTCCCTCAATTTGATTGCCGCGGCCGTGGTCTTTTGCACCCGAACGTACATATCCCATAGGCATACCGAGAATATGCGCTGTAATCGCCGCATGTGCTATTCCCGCAGTACTTGTGCCCATAAGAGCTTCCGCATCGGGATACTCCTTCTTAATCGTCTCCGCAAGCGCATTTTCCACGTCATTCCTGACTTCTGTCGCTGTAAGAGTCAGACGATTATCACAGTAAACAGGGCTTTTTATACCGCTTGCCCATATAAACGGCTCATCTGGGCGGAAAAATACCGCCTGTATCGAAAGCAAATCTTTTGCAATTGTTCTTGAAATGTTTTCTGTATTCATATCTTTCTCCTGATTTCTTTTAATCTTCTATTGGCAGATTTTTTCTTATTATTTATACATTTTGAAAAATACAATTCGAATGCACAAGTGCAGGCAGAGCGAACTGTATATCAGTCGCAAGTAAGCGTACATGCATTTGCGCATTTAATTTCAAATTTGCAATATTCAAAATGTATACTTTTTAGAATTACAGCATAACATCCGCATAAATCTCGCTCACTTGCGTCCTGGTTCACAGTTCGCTCAATGTATACGGATGTTATGCTATACTGAGTGTTTTATTAAAAAATATATGTTTCTGCTCAGCCAATAAATTCTGCTGTGCAGCGTCTGTATGCCGCCACTGGGTCTTCCGCACCTGTTATCGGACGTCCGACTACGATGTAGTCAGAGCCGATTTCTTTAGCCTGCTTTGGTGTTGTCACGCGTGCTTGATCGCCGGTATCTCCGCCAGCAAATCGTACTCCCGGAGTCACCGTAAGAAAACCTCTCCCGCACATTTCGTGTACTTTGCCCGATTCCAAAGGTGAGCATACAACTCCGTCGAGTCCTGCTGCTTTGGCGTTCTTCGCATAATGCATTACCACCTCTTCAAGAGGTTTTTCTATCAAAAGGTCTTTTTCCATTCTGCCCTGGTCCGTGGAAGTGAGCTGAGTTACCGCAATCAGAAGCGGTCTTGTGCCGTCTGCACGCGTCAGTCCGCGCAACGCCGCTTCCATCATCGCCACTGTGCCGCCTGCATGTACATTGCACATATCTATATCCAAATTGGAAAGTACACTCATCGCTTTCATTACAGTATTCGGAATATCGTGCAATTTGAGGTCCAGGAAAATTTTATGACCCCTTTTCTTTATTTCTCTCACTATTTCCGGACCTTCCGCGTAAAAAAGCTCCATTCCTATTTTTACATATGGTTTTTCTTCTGTAAACAAATCAAGAAATTCAAGTGCTTCGCGCTTCCCCGCAAAATCGCACGCTATTATCACATCTTTGCCCATCAGTGTGCACCTCCTATTATTTCTTTGAGTGAATTTATATTGTATCTTGCCATTTCCTGTATCAAATTTCCGACTATTTCTCTGCTTGCAAATGGGTCAACAAGGTTTGCTGCTCCCACCTGAACAGCAGAAGCCCCTGCCAGCATCATCTCTATAACATCGCGCGCGCTTGACACTCCGCCCATTCCTATAATCGGAATTTTTACCGCTTCGTACACCTGATACACCATCCTGACGGCAACCGGAAAAATTGCGCTGCCCGAAAATCCACCCATTTTATTGGCCACAACCGGCTTTCTTCTTCCGAGGTCAATTCTCATTCCCAGCATTGTATTTATGAGACTGATACCATCCGCACCCGCCGCTTCGCAGGCTTTAGCAATTTCGGTTATATCCGTAACATTCGGACTGAGTTTAATGTACACAGGCTTCTTTGCAACCGCTTTTACGGCACGTGTCACTTCGGCCGCCATTTTTGCATCTGTGCCGAAAGTCATTCCCCCGTTATGAACATTAGGGCAGCTAACATTTATTTCGAGTATCGAAACTTGCTCTTCTTTATCTAGTCTGGCACTGTTTTCGGCATATTCATCTATTGAAAAACCGCAGATATTTGCTATGATCGGTTTCTTGAAGCAAGCTCTGAGCTTCGGCAGTTCTTCGCTTATTACCTTATCAACACCCGGATTCTGCAGACCTATACTGTTTATCAGACCAGCCGTGCATTCCGCTATGCGGGGAAGCTCGTTGCCGAAACGCGGCTCTCTCGTTGTACCTTTAAACGAGAGGCTGCCAAGACAGTTTATATCGTAAAGTTCTGCAAACTCATAGCCGTACCCGAAAGTGCCGCTTGCGGGGATCACAGGATTGTCAAGGGTAATGCCGCTGATTTCAACAGCTGTGCTGTACTTGTCCGCTGCGAAAAGATCCGACATTTTTGCCTTCTCCATTTCACTTACCATATAATCTCCTCCTTTTCCAGCACCGGTCCGTCCTTGCAAATACGCTTATTTCCGTACTTTGTTCTGCAGGAACAGCCCATACAGGCACCAAAACCGCAGCCCATTCGTTCTTCGAAGCTGTACTGACCACTGCAGGCGCTCTTGTCATACACAGCGCGCAGCATCGGCTCCGGACCGCAGGCATATGTATACGAATACGAAAGGTCTTTCATAGCATCGGTCACAAAACCGGAGATGCCATAGCTGCCGTCTGCGGTCGTGACGATTACCTGCGCGCCGAGAGCTTGAAACTCATTTTCATAGAAAACTTCCGATTTACTGTTAAATCCGAGAATAACCACGGGCTTTCTGCCGGCGGCGATGAGGTTCCTGCAAAGCAGGAACATAGGCGGCACGCCTGCCCCTCCTCCTATGAGGAGTGGCTCATCGCCCGCCTTAGTTATATCATAACCGTTTCCAAGTCCTGTGAGAATATCAAGCACACGCTCCGGTTCATACTCCGCAAGTGCCCTCGTACCCTCACCTACGATCTTATATATAAGCGTTAAAACACCGCTCACGCCCTGCTCACAGTCACATACCGATATCGGTCTTCTCAAGAAAAATCCATCTATCTTTATGTTCACAAATTGACCCGGTGCCGTTATCTGCGATGTATCGCCGCGGAGCACGAGCTTCATCACATTATCAGTCAGTTTTTCGTTTGCTATTATCTCAAAAAAGCCTTGTTTCATTTCTCACCTTCCTACGCGTCTATTGTCGAAATGCAGAGAGTCGTTTCTTCCAGTACATCGAGCAGAGCCGCCACCGTATCAAGTGCGGTAAATATGTTCACATTGTTTTCTGTCGCCAGTTTTCTTATCTCGTGTCCGTCATTTGTCGTATTGTCCGAGCTGTCAATATTGCTTGTATTTATTATATATGCTATATGTCCCTGCCTTATTGCCTGCGGTATCTCTTCGCTGCCGTCGCTTATCTTGGCAAGTACGTGCGTGCGGATTCCGTTTTCTTTCAAGTATTTTCCCGTTCCTTCTGTTGCTTCGATATTAAATCCAAGGTTATAAAATCTTCTGATAAGCGGCAGTGCCTCTTCTTTATCATCATCCGCTATCGTCACAAACACTGTGCCGTAATTCTGCAGTTTCATTCCCGAAGCCTGCAGTGCTTTATACATAGCACGTTCACGTTTATCATCATAGCCTATCGCTTCACCCGTGGATTTCATTTCCGGTGAAAGATATGCATCAAGTCCTCTTATCTTATTAAACGAGAATACCGGCACTTTTACATACCAGCGTTCTTTTTCGTCAGGATAGATATCGAAAATCCCCTGCTCTTTTAAATTCCTTCCGAGAATAACCTCGGTTGCGATATCAGCAAGACTGTAGCCCGTGGCCTTGCTGAGGAACGGCACCGTTCTCGATGAACGCGGATTTACTTCTATTATATATACATTTTCATCTTTATCGACGATAAATTGAATGTTATAAAGTCCGATAATCCCAAGTCCGATTCCCAGCTTTTTCGCATACTGCAGTATAATCCCTTTTACTTTGTCTGAAATACTAAACGGCGGATAAACGCTTATTGAATCACCGCTGTGAATACCCGTGCGCTCAACAAGCTCCATAATTCCCGGCACAAACACATTTATTCCGTCGCATATGGCGTCTACTTCTACTTCTTTGCCCGAAATATATTTATCTACAAGTACAGGCTTATCCTCGTCAATTTCCACCGCTGTCTTAAGATAATGACGGAGCTGTACTTCATTTCCCACAAGCTGCATCGCACGGCCGCCTAATACGAAGCTCGGTCTTACGAGTACCGGATATCCAATCTCTGCAGCTGCTTTTACACCGTCTTCTATTTTTGTAACGGCTTTTCCCTGAGGCTGCGGAATATTAAGCTCTTTGAGCACCTTTTCAAACGCGTCTCTGTTCTCTGCACGCTCTATCGCATCACAGTCCGTACCGATAATCTTTACTCCGCGTTTCATAAGCGGTTCCGCCAAATTTATCGCTGTCTGTCCGCCAAGCGATGCGATAACACCATCCGGCTTTTCAAACTCGATAATATTCATCACATCTTCCGCTGTCAGCGGCTCAAAATACAGTTTGTCTGACGTTGTGTAATCAGTGGAAACTGTTTCCGGATTATTGTTTATTATGATCGCTTCATATCCCGACTGCTTTATGGTAGTAACTGCATGCACTGTGGAATAATCAAATTCAACACCCTGACCAATTCTGATAGGTCCGGCACCCAGCACAATTATTTTCTTTTTATCTGACAGCCTTGAATCATTTTTTTCTCCATATGTTGAATAGAAATACGGTATGTACGCACCTGTGTGACATGTGTCTACCATTTTATATACAGGGAAGAGTTTTTCTTTCTTTCTCATCGCAAATACTTCGAGTTCCGATACATCCCAGAGTTTGGCGATAAACACATCGCTGAAGCCCATTTCCTTAGCTTCCTTAAGCGTTGCCAAATCTCCCTTATTTGTTTTTATTACTTCTTCAAAATCAACAATCTTCTTGATCGACTCAATAAAGTACGGTGTAATCATCGTCACTTCATAAATTTTATTCACACCCACACCGTTTCTCAGAAGCTGTGCAACCGCATAAATTGTATCATCTCTGAAATCTCCGATGTACTCAAGCATTTCCTCATTTGACATATTTTCAAATTTCGGCATATAAAGGTGATTTACACCTATCTCAAGCGAACGCACAGATTTGAGCATACATTCTTCAAGAGTCGAGCCTATTCCCATAACTTCGCCGGTAGCTTTCATCTGCGTACCGAGCTTATTAGTCGCCTGTGCAAACTTGTCAAACGGGAAGCGCGGGAACTTGGCAACTACATAATCAAGACTCGGCTCAAACGCTGCTGTAGTGTTCGCGATAGCTATATCTTCGAGCGCCATTCCCACAGCAATCTTCGCCGTTACTCTTGCAATCGGATACCCGCTTGCCTTGGACGCCAGAGCCGAAGAACGCGATACTCTCGGATTTACTTCTATTAAATAATACTCCGAAGAATGCGGATTGAGCGCAAACTGCACATTGCAGCCGCCCTCGATTTTCAGTTCACGGATAATCTTTATCGCACTGTCATTGAGCATCTTAAGATCGTGATCATTAAGCGTCATAATAGGAGCCACCACTATTGAATCACCTGTATGGACACCGACAGGATCTACATTTTCCATACCGCAGATTGTAATAGCGTGGTCATTTGAATCGCGCATTACTTCAAATTCTATTTCTTTATATCCTTTCACGCTCTTCTCAATAAGCACCTGATGAACCGGCGAAAGCTTGAAAGCATTTGTTCCGATTTCAATAAGCTCTTCTTCATCGTTTGCGAATCCGCCGCCTGTACCGCCGAGTGTGAACGCGGGTCTTAGTACAACCGGATATCCGATTTCCAGCGCCGCTTTTTTCGCTTCTTCAAGATCATATGTAATTTCCGAAGGTATTACAGGCTCTCCTATGGACTGGCAAAGTTCCTTGAACAGTTCTCTGTCTTCCGCACGCTCTATGCTTTCGCTGTTTGTACCGAGAAGCTCAACGCCGCATTCCTCAAGAATTCCTTTTCTCTTAAGCTGCATTGCCAGATTGAGACCCGTCTGTCCCCCGATACCCGGCACTATAGCGTCAGGTCTTTCGTATCTCAGTATTTTTGCCACATATTCAAGCGTGAGAGGTTCCATATATACTTTGTCGGCAATCGTTGTATCTGTCATAATTGTCGCCGGGTTTGAATTTACGAGCACTACTTCGTACCCTTCCTCTTTCAGCGCAAGACATGCCTGTGTTCCGGCATAGTCAAATTCCGCCGCCTGACCTATTACTATCGGACCCGATCCGATAATCAGGATTTTTTTGATGTCTGTTCTCTTTGCCATTTTTCTACCTCCGTATTTATATATAATTATTAAATTATCTCTGCTGTTTCCTGCCTGCACTCATTCCGGAAATACCCATTCCGACGCCGGCGCGTCCTGCCATACCCGGTACCTGCATTCCCTGTGGCGTTCTGAGTCTTTCATCTATTCCCGTATCAGCTTTTTTATGCGATTCCATAAACTCTTCGTCCGCCCATACCGCTTCGTCATTATGCACCGTAACTATACATCTTGCGCATACTTTTCTTCCCGCAAACGGTGTGCTTCTTCCGAGAGTTTTAAATTCCTGCGGATCTATTTCATACTCCTCATCAAGCTCCCAAATGCTAAAGCCTGTCTGTTCAAGTCCGAAACGGCGGCGCGGATTTTCATTCATCAACTTAACTAATTGTTCTATTGTTATAACTCCTGTTTTCACAAATTCCGTATAAAGCACGGGGAATGCTGTTTCAAGTCCGACAATTCCCATTACGCTTTCCGCAAAACCGCGTGCTTTTTCTTCTGCACTGTGAGGCGCGTGGTCCGTCGCTATCATATCTATCGTACCGTCTTTAAGTGCTTCAATTAAAGCTTCTCTGTCTTCCTTTTTTCTTATCGGCGGATTCATTTTGAAACAACCGTCATCTTCAATCATACTGTCATCAAGCACAAGATAATGCGGTGCCGTCTCACACGTGATATCAGCACCCTCCGCCTTGGCCTTCCTTATCAGTTCTATACTCTCTTTTGCCGATACATGGCACACGTGATATGAGCAGCCCGTTTCACGCGCAAGCGTGATATCTCTTTCCACCTGTTTCCACTCACTTTCACTGTTTTCACCCGGTATTGAGCTATCTTCGCAGTGAGCCGCAATTATTTTTCCGAGCCCTTTTGCTTCAAGCATCGCTTGTTTCATTATCTCCGCGCTCTGTACACCGCGTCCGTCATCCGAAAAACCTGCAAGATCTGCCGTATGTACCAAGCCTTCCATATCCGAAAGTTCACTGCCGTTTTCACCTTTTGTTATTGTTCCGTACGGTATTACGCTGATCACCGCATCTTTTTCTATTATTTCCAGCTGCTTTTTTAAATTTTCCGCACAGTCAGGCGCCGGATTAAGATTAGGCATCGGACAAACCGTTGTATATCCGCCGCGCGCGGCAGCTTTTGTTCCCGCAGCTATCGTTTCTTTATAAGAAAACCCCG
>JAAWDW010000128.1 GCA_022793975.1 Bacillota bacterium | reverse complement strand
CTTCCTCCGGAAATCATAGGTGCGTCGTCTATAATCGAAGCGGCTGTAAAATATGTGCCGTATGAATTTTCAATTTCGTTGCCGCTGTTGTCGTATGTTGTGAAAACAGGAGTGCTGCCGCCGTTCATTATTTCAAGACTCTGCTGCAGGGCAGCACCGTATACAGTAAGAGGCTTGATTGATGATCCCGGCTGGCGAGGATTTACGGCTCTGTTGAAAAGCTTTACCCCGACAGTATTTCTGCCGCCGGCCATAGCTTTTATCTGTCCGGTTTTATAATCCAGAATAACCATTGCCGACTGCGGCTGTACTACTTTTTGCCTCAGAGAATAGTGCTGAGCATCGATAAACAGATTGCCGCTTTCGTCTTTTCTTATATAATTTGCATAGTCCTTGTTTTCAAATAAATCCGCGCTGATAATCGCATTTTTGTCATTGTCACGCGATTTAAACTGCTGAGGGATGAGTATGGCTCCGCCCTGAATGCTGTAAAATACATCGTTTTCTATTATATAGAGATTTTTAAATTCTATCGATACGTCGGTGTTTCCCTGGACAGTTGTCTGATAGAAATTAAGCCGCTTGCCGGAATAGAGCTTGAGATCACCGTTTGCAAGCCATTCGTATTCGTCGGGAGCAAGATAGAATCTGCCTTCGGAATCGAAGAAATTATTGTAATTATACATAAGTATGCTGCCATTTTTGCCGAGAACATTGCCGGCAGAATCTTTAGAAAGATGGGCAACTCCAGGGAAATTTGCGTTATTCGAAAATTCGGAATCAACGATTTTTTGCATATCGGTATTCATTGTAGTATAGATCTGAAGACCGCCTGTATACACTTTATCGCGTGCTTCCGCATATTCGATTTTATTTTCCGCTGCGTAATCCTGTATTACTTGCTCAATTGCATAGTCGGAGAAATATGAAGAAATTTCCGTAAGACTGCTTATGTTGGGATTAATGTGGTCAAGAAGGTTCTCGGCGAGAGCCGAATCACGTTCTTCTTCTGTAATCATACCTTGATCATACATATTTTTGAGAGTCATTTTTCTTCTGTTTTCGGAAGCATCTCCATTGTAAATGTATGTGTAATCACTGCCTTCATATATTACTATATCTTTTTCGGGATCGACATCTTCGGGATTGTATTTTTTTATAAGTGCATAGCTTGAAGGTGCTTTTGGCAGAGAGGCCAGGGCTGCACATTCTATGAGATCGAGTTCGCTTACATCTTTGGAGAAATACGACTGTGCGGCCGTCTGCACGCCGTATGAGTCGAAACCGAGATTTATCGTGTTGAGATAGGCTTCGATTATGAGTTCTTTTGAAAGAGCGTTTTCAATCAGTACGGAATAATATGCCTCGGCGATCTTTCTTTCTATTGAACGTACTTCACGGGTTTCGGTAAGATATACGTTTCTTGCCAGCTGCTGAGTAATGGTGCTTGTACCGCTTATTTGACCACCGGAAACAACGGCGTCCCTTATGGCACCGAATATTCTTATGAAATTAAATCCGTTATGTTCCCAGAATGTTTTGTCTTCAATAGCAATAAATGCGTTTACAAGATTATCAGGGAGCTCTTCGTATTCTATATTTGTACGTGTTTCACCGCTTCCGACGGTAGCGATGATATTGCCTTTGTCATCGTAAAGCACAGAGCTTTCGGAGAGCATTGAATAGATGTTATCCGGATTTATTTCCGGTGCTTTTATGATGACAACTGCCGCATAGGCGCCTACAATAAGCACCATAACAATAAACAAGCATGCGAACAGGCGTATCAGTTTTTTTATATTAAATTTGTACTTTTTTTTCCTTCGTTTTTTTCCGGTCATTGTAACTCCTAATGCCGAGTTTTCTGCGTCTTCAGGGCTGTCCTGATCTACGAGAAACTCTTCTTTTGCCTTTCTGGAAATTTTAGAGAAGAGAACTTCTCCTTTTGCGGTTATTTCCGATGCGATACCGGAAAATTTATTGCGCTGTTTGCGCAGTTCTTTTTCCTCGGCAAGCCTTTCGCTTCTGGTTTTTCTTTTCGGCGCATCGGGGCTGTTAAGGAATTCGGCAATAGCTTCTTCTTTTAATGTATCGGAATCGACAGTGTCATCTTTATTAAATCCTTCGGCAATTTCGTCAAACTGGGCGAAAAAGTCGTCTATTTCATTCGACTTAGAGAAAAAAGTGCTGTTGTTTTCACCCGATTTATCGTTTCTGTAATCGTCACTCAAAATTATCACCTGCCTTGAAAGTTGTAGTAAATGCCTAGTAATATACATTTTATATTATACCATATACAGTATTGAAAAAAAATAGAAATTCTCTTTCATAAGTATTAACAAATTCTTACCGTTTCAGTCTGAAGCGGTTAAAATTAAAGCTTATGTATTGAAACACCATATGCATGAAAACGAAAATGTACTCTGTAATAATTTAGACGTAGAGAGGGTTGAAAAGTTCCACTATATGTAATATAATGTAAATAAAGTGTAACTTAGGAAGTCTTCATCAAATGCACGCGGCGGAAAACGACGGGAGAAATTTGTGATGAGAAGACCTATTGTACCTGTGTGCGGAGGGTTTGTTTCGGGGACGGTATCCGCATATCTTATAATGATGAAGTACGGAGCAGCAGAAAATTTTGCTGTGTTTGCTATTACAGCGGTAGCGATTGCTGTAGCATTATCGTTATTATTGACAGAAAAAAGTATTGCAGAACGTATGCTTTATGACTGTTCAAAATGCAGAATAAAAAGCAGTGAGACGTGTTTACTTTTTATGCTTGCATTTATACTGTCTTCTGTGCTTATGTATGCGGAGACAGCAAAGACTGACAGTATGGCGGAAAAAGCGGGAAGCGTATACGATATAAACGGAACGGTATTGTTTGCGGAAGAAAAGGAAAGAGGAGAGAAATACAGACTTATAATACGCAGCGGTACAGGTGAGAAAATACTTGTTACAGCTGCGGGAAAAAATGAAACGATACCGAATTCGATCTGCCGGCAGTTTAATTATCGTGAAATTGTCGGCTGCTGTGTCAGTATGCGCACATATATAGAGCTTCCTCAGGGAAAGCGCAATCCGAAATGTTTTGATTACAGGCTATATCTCAGGAGCCGAGGCGTGCAGACAGCAGCGAATGTCAGCATCGCTCAGATAAGTATTGAGGAGAGACCACAGTCACTTTATACAAAATGGCTGCATGCAATATCAGTTTTTAAAGGTGATTTTTATGAAAAACTTTTGCTGTATACGGATGAAGAAAGTGCAGCAATGATGATGGGAATGCTGTTTGGAGAGAAAAATCTGATAGACGGCGATATAAAGGAACTGTATCAAAAAAACGGTACCGCACATGTGCTTGCCGTGAGCGGGCTTCATACAGGGGCGCTTTATGCTTGCGTTTCAAAACTGATGCGAAAAAAGCGGAGTGTGACAGGAAATATGTTGACAGCGATGCTTTTTATGACATATACGGCTATGGCGGGCTTTTCACCTTCTGTTATGAGGGCTTCGGGAATGATACTTATTCATATTTTTGCAGATATGCGGCATCGGCGTTATGATATGCTGTCGGCAGCGTGTCTGTGCGCTATAATAAGTATTTTGCGAAACCCGTTTTCTGTATTCGATACGGGGTTTCAGCTTTCATATACGGCAATAGTAACGATAGCAATTGCAGCATCGGCACTGCGGTATTTGCCGTATGGAAAGTTGATATCATTATTTTCCGTGCAGTTTGGTACTTTGCCGATAACAGTATATATTTTTAATTATTTTTCAATAGGTTCATTTGCAGCCAACATACCTGTAATATTTATTGCCGGTTTGACCGTGCCCGCAGGCATGGCTGCCTTTGTTTTATGCAATATCAATAACGTACTTTTTTCGATAGCATCGAGAACTGCCGTAATGTTGTGTGAGTTTATGACTTTTATAAATGAACTGACATATGCGGGAGGAAGATTGACGTTTGATGCTGTCAGTCCGAGCCTCTTTTTT
>JAAWDW010000127.1 GCA_022793975.1 Bacillota bacterium | reverse complement strand
CGGGACATCCGGGCGGTTCGCTTTCTGCCGCCGATATCGTTACGGCGCTTTATTTTAAAGAAATGAATATAGACCCTGCCGACCCGAAAAAGGCAGACAGGGATAAATTTATTCTTTCGAAAGGACATGCGGGTCCTGTACAGTATGCGGCGCTTGCACTGCGCGGATTTTTTCCTAAGGAAAATGTTCTCGAACTGCGCAAGCTCGGAGGCAAATTTCAGGGACATCCGGATATGAACAAGGTGCCCGGTATAGAAATGTCTACTGGCTCTCTCGGACAGGGTTTTGCAGTTGCTGCCGGTATGGCTATGGCAAACAAGCTTGATGGAAATCCGGGAAGAGTTTATGTACTTATAGGTGACGGAGAACTTCAGGAAGGTATGATATGGGAAACAGCAATGTCGGCACCTAACTATAAGCTTGATAATCTCACTGCTGTTATCGACTGGAATGGACTGCAGATAGACGGCAAGAATGAAGATGTAATGAATGTTGCTCCGATTGATGAAAAGTTTGCATCGTTCGGCTGGAATGTGCTGACGATAAACGGACATGATTTTGGTGAGATTTTTGATGCGTTTGACAAAGCCAGAGCCTGTCAAGGAAAGCCGACTGTAATTATTGCCAAAACAAATAAGGGACATGGTGTATCGTTTATGGAGGATAATGCCGGCTGGCATGGCAAAGCGCCGAATGCCGAAGAAATGGAAAAGGCGATAGCAGAACTCGGAGGTGAATTCTAATGGCGGACAAAATTGCAACAAGGCAGGCGTACGGACAGGCGCTTGTTGAAATAGGAAAGACGAATAACAATTTGGTGGTAATGGATGCAGATCTTTCAAAATCAACTATGACTTATGAATTCAGCAGAGCATATCCTGAGAGATTCTTTAATATGGGAATTGCGGAGCAGAATATGTATGCGGCGGCTGCCGGACTTGCTCTTTCGGGCAAAGTTGTGTGCGCTTCGACATTTGCGATGTTTGCCGCTGGACGTGCATTTGAAATTATAAGAAACTCGATAGGACATACAAAGGCAAATGTAAAAATCTGTGCTACGCATGCAGGAATTACAGTAGGCGAAGATGGTGCTACTCATCAGACTTTTGAAGATATTGCGCTTATGAGGACTATTCCGGGAATGACGGTAATAAATCCCGGAGATGCTGTTTCCGCTAAAAAGCTTTTAGCCGCGGCTATCGATATGAACGGACCATGCTACATAAGACTCGGAAGAGCGGCGGTGCCTGTTTGTTATGATGAAGCTACGGATGTTGTTATTGGCAAGGCAAATACACTGCGTGAAGGAGACGATGTAGCGATAATTGCCACCGGAATTATGGTAAATGAGGCACTTATTGCGGCTGAAATGTTGGCAGCGGACGGTATTTCGGCACGGGTTATAGATGTGCACACAATAAAACCGATAGATAGGGATATAATAATCAAAGCAGCACGTGAGACAGGAAAGATTGTGACTGCTGAGGAACATTCAGTAATCGGAGGTCTCGGATCTGCGGTTGCTGAAGTTGTAGTATGCGAATATCCTGTAAAAATGGCTATGGTGGGACAGAAAGATACATTCGGAGAATCAGGCAAACCTGCGGAACTTCTTGAAAAGTACGGTATGACGGCAAAAGATATCATAGCTAATGTAAAAGGTCTTTAAAGCAAGCTTGGTTTTGATTTTGAAAACGTATGTGAAAACTTTTCGGTGCAAGTACAAATTTAATTGAATAATAAACTCCCTTTGTGAATAGATTTTATTAAGTCTGTGACGAAGGGAGTTTTTATTGTGGGAATAGGTAATATAAAAGAAAAAATGACGGCTAAATGCCCGAAAAACAAGACCTTTATGGCAATACTTATAATAGTTCTTGTTGTAATCGGAATCATTCTTATACTAAATTTTGCGAAGGGTGATGAGACATTGGAATTCAGAGTACTCAGCGACAGTGAGGTGCCGCAGGACATCACAAGTCAGGTAATACCTCAGTACAGAGATCTTGAAAGAGCTCTTGCATGTATCGTGGATGATAAGGTGTATGTGCTGGTAACAAGAGGCGAGAAGCCGACAAGCGGTTATGAAATCGCAATAGAAAGTATGACTCTTGAAGAAGAGGACGGAAGAAATAATCTTGTCGTATTTGCGGGCTTCAAAGACCCGGAGCCAGGTGGTGCACTTACTCAGGTGCTGACATATCCGCTTCAGGTTGCGGAAACACCGCTTGAAAAGCTGCCTGACAGCATAGAACTCAGAGTGAAATATTAGATAATAGTTCTCTGTTTACTATAATTTCGGGTCATTGTGTGCTTTAATGACAGGCAGATTCCAATCAAAATGACTTGCAAGTATGCGCACTATAACAACGAGCATTGCGCTTATGAGCATTGAGTAGTAAGACTGAGAGAACTGCAGTAGAATTACATAAAGACATGCGCCTGCGATAGACGCGCAGGCGTATATCTGTTTTTTGAGGACATACGGTATTTCACCTGCCATTATGTCACGCATTATTCCGCCGCCGATGCCGGTTGTGACACCGAGGAAAATAAGGAGAAAGTAATATTCATCGTATCCTTTATCGATCCCGGCATCTATACCGATAACAGTAAAAGCACCTAAGCCTATGGCATCGAAAATGTTTAATATTTTTTCAAACGTACCTATGTGTCTGCTGTCAAGCAGTGACGGTGCGGCATAGAAGATTATAAAAAGTATTACTGAAGTGATTACGGCTGTGATGATATATACAGGATTTATAAATGTATTGGGCGGAATGCGTCCGATAATGATATCACGGAGGATTCCGCCTCCGACAGCTGTAATAGTTCCGAGCATTATGATGCCAAAAAGATCAAGTTCTTTTCGTATTGCCGTCATTGCGCCGGAAGCCGCAAAGGCAATCGTTCCTATTATTTCTACCGTAAAAATAATGGTCTCGTGAATTCCCATAGTTTAGCCTTTCTCTGTGTTTGCTTAAATGAATCAATTATATGATATATGATATGCGTTTTTTTGCTGATTGATAAAAAACGTACTGTTTAAAATTTGGATTTTGATGTGTTTTCATAATTTAATTGCCGTAAAATTCAGTGAAATTTGCTTTGCTGCACTGATTATATCATATTTGCATATGGCAGGCAAATACACCGCACGCTTAATTCGATAAAGAGAAGCGGCAGATTACCGGACTACGGAGACTTGACAGGCAATAAATAGAAAGTTAAAATATATGTATATAATTTACAATTAAATAAATATATAGAAATTATTTTTGAAGTTTATAAATCGGCAGATATAAAGAAAAGAAAGGAATTGGAACAGATGAACAGAATATTTGAAAGAGCTGGAGTATATGAAGAAACAAGAGAAGCGGTAATTAACGAAAAAATAAAGGTCGGTATTGCAGGATGCGGCTGTCGCGCGGGAGCAAGTTTTACAGCTACTTCACTCGCAGTACTTGCGGCGCGGACTTCCGACCGCCGTGTAGCTTTTGTGCAGTCTGATGCAGACATGTATAAATTTGAATTTCCGATAAATGCACGTAAGTTTTGCAAATTGCAGAAAACCAATTTGTATGATGCACTGGGAATGGACAAGCGTTTTGCGGGCAGACATTTTACAGATTTTTTCGGATTGATTGAACGCGGTATGAGCATAAGGAATATTCGCAATGTGGACGAGCAGATAAACTGGGCGCTTCGTATTCCGGTAAGCGGAAATTCGTATATTGGACCGTCGCAGTATGAGTGTCTTAGTAACAATGGCAAAGCTAAAGAGGTTGCGCAGATTCACGATGGGATTCTTGATAAAGAAAGCAGTATGTTATTTTCTGAGGAGCTGCAGTACAGGGAAGAAGAGTATTTAATTTTGGCGCGTCTTATAAACAATGTTGCAGGTGATTTTACGGTCTGCGATTTTGGCAGCGGTCAGTTTGCGGATTTTAAAAATCCTTTGTATTTGGATATGGATACACTTGTCTGTGTTTTGGATCCGCTGCCTTCAAAGCTGCTTGAAAGTGCCGATATGATAAATGAAATAAGATTAATGGAAGCTAAAGGTCAAAAAATAATATGGATTTTAAATAAAGACAACGGAGGTGTAAATAGACGTGAGCTTCGTGATTTTCTTGGAAATATACTATCAAGAGCTTATGTCATTCCGCTTATGGACGAGAGGTTGTTTTACAGTGCGGAATATAATTGTGAGATACCGTTTGACAAAAGAGAAATACACGAGAAGACGAAGAGCGTTTTCGGAGAAATTTTGCAGAAAATATTTGCAGCATAAATGATTGTTGTTGGAGTTACTAAAATAATTGTATGGTGACGGGATAATGTCGAAATTTATGAATTTGTCGAAGAAGCCGGATTGCATAAACATCAAAAAACGACAATTCTGCAGAAATTACATAAAGTGTCGAAAGGTGCAAAAATGTAACAGTATTGTAACATATATCACTTAATCTTCACTTCAAATCTTTGTCATATTATAGTATAATATATGGGATAACCGGATAATTTGTCGCACGGGCACATATTACGGAGACAATGTACGAAAGATGGCGCCTGCGGTAAAGATAAGGGGAGAATATATGATTGTATTTGAAAATGTGACTAAGAACTACAATACGAATGTAGGTCTTGACAATGTCAGTGTCAAGATTGACAAAGGCGACTTTGTATTTCTCGTAGGTCCTTCGGGTGCGGGAAAATCTACATTTATAAAGCTGATTCTTAAGGAAATAGACGCGGACGGGGGAAGTATAAAAGTAAACGGAAAAGAGATAACGTCGCTTTCCAACAGACAGATTCCGAAGTTGAGAAGAAGTACGGGCATAGTATTCCAGGATTTTAGGTTGCTTCCAAAGAAAACGGTCTTTGAAAATGTGGCTTTTGCTATGGAAATAATACATCAGTCACCGAGACAGATAAGAAGACAAGTGCCGATGGTACTGAGCCTCGTTGGCATAAGCAATAAAGCTAGCAAGTATCCAAGTGAGCTTTCGGCCGGAGAACAGCAGAGAGTGGCGATAGCCCGGGCAATAGTGAACAATCCGACAGTGCTTATTGCGGACGAGCCGACGGGAAATCTTGATCCGGATACGGCCTGGGAGATAATGAGACTGCTCGAACAGATTAACAGGCGTGGCACCACAATTGTAATGGTAACGCACGCCAAAGATATTGTAGATAGAATGAAAAAGCGTGTAATAGCTATAGAAAAAGGCAGGATCGTAAGAGATGAAGCGGGTGAGTACAGACATCATGATGATAGAAGTTTGAATTACCGAGGTGCTTATCCGATAACGGAAGGAGGCACTATGCATGTTTAACAGCATAAGGTATTCCGTAAAACAGGCCTTTGTACAGGTTTTCAGAAACAGGGCAATGAGTCTGGCATCGATGTTTTCAATTACTGCAATGCTCCTTATACTCGGTCTTTTTTTCGTTATAATGGTAAATATAGGAGTCGGCATAGAAAAAGCGAAGACAGAGTTTGATTCTGTATCCGCCTATCTGGAAGATACAACTACATATGAAGAAGCACAGACGATGATACTTCAACTTTCAGGGATGAATGAAGTTACGGAAGTGTATTATCTCGACAAAGATACGGCAATGGCACAGTGGAAAGCTCAAGAGTGGCAGGATAATGCATATTTGCTTGACGGACTTGTTGAAAATCCACTCCCGAATTCGATAGAAGTAAAAGTATCTGAGCTTGAAGACGCCGACAGAGTTGTAGAGGTGCTAAATACTTTCAGCGGTATAAAACAAGTAAAATATTATAAAGAAACAGTGGACAAGCTTGTGAAGATCACCGATTCTCTGAAAGTCGGTATGCTTATTATAATGGCTTTTCTGGTAATAGTTTCTGTTGTTGTCGTTTCAAATACGGTAAAGCTTACGGTCTTTGCAAGGCAGAAGGAAATAGAAATAATGAAATATGTCGGAGCGACCAACTGGTTTATACGGGGACCGTTCCTGACGGAAGGAATACTTATAGGAATTTTATCGGCGGGAGTTTCAGTGGGAATTACTGCTCTTGTATATAAAAAAGTTATAGATATGCTCTCGCTTGATATGAGTATGATACTCGGAAGCCCGATGGTATCCGTCGGATTTATGACATCAAATCTCGTTTGGATATTTATTGCGCTCGGAGTTTCGATAGGAGCGTGGGGAAGTATAGTTTCTATGAGAAGATTTCTTGATACATAGGGGGAGAAAATGAGAAAGAGAATTACGGCATGTACACTTGCCTTTGCAATGCTTATAAGTTTGTCATCGTTTCTTGCATATGCGGATAACGAATCGGATGCACAGGCAGCACTCGACAAGATAAGGGACGAACAGTCGGAACTTAATAGTGAGCTAAAAAAAGGAAAAGCTGCCGAAAGCGAACTCAATAAGGAAATTAAAGCGCTCGAAGGAAATATAGCCACGCTTAATCTGGAGATAAACGAGCTTGGTGCAAGCATCAATCTTACTCAGGAAAAAATAAATAATGCAATGACGCAGCTCGATCAGGTGGAAGCGGATATTGCCGAGCAGCAGAAAGCGCTCGGTGACAGGCTAGCGGCGATGTATATGAATGGAAATGTAGGTTTTATCGATGTTGTACTCGGATCAAGCTCAATCTCCGACCTGATGACGAATATAGACAGAGTACAGATGGTGTACGAGCAGGATAAAGAGATGCTTGAAGATCTCAAAGTACAGCAACAGGTAATACAGGCACAGAGAGAATATCTTGACGGACTGCGTGCGGAACTTCAGAAAGCAAAAGATACGGAATCAGAAAAGAAAGCGCTTCTTGATGCCGATAAAGCAACAGTTGCGGAAAAGAAAGCGGCTGTGGCGCAGGACAACAAAGCTCTTGAAGAACAGTTGGATGCGCTTAACGCTGAAGCTAATGCTCTCGTTGCTGAAATATTAAAACTTCAGGGAAACGGTGATTTTATAGGAGGGGACTTTACGTGGCCGGCTCCGGGAATTTCAAGAGTAACATCGGAATTCGGTAATAGATTTCATCCTATATTTAAGAAGAACAAGCTTCATACGGGACTTGATATAGGGGCGCCGACAAATACAACGATAGTAGCGTCAAATGCGGGAACAGTCATAAAGGCAGGCTGGAACAACAGCTACGGTTATATGGTGATGATAGATCACGGCGGTGGAATAGTAACACTTTACGCTCACAATACGAGCCTGCTTGTGAAACAAGGCGATGTAGTTTATAAAGGTCAGGCAATATCAAAATCTGGGTCGACAGGCAATTCTACAGGACCTCATCTTCATTTTGAAGTCAGGGTAAACGGACAATATGTAAATCCGAGAAATTATGTTACATACGGGAAATAAATATAATGAATGAAATGAATCCGATAATAATTGAATTACTCCGAAAAAGAGGCGTGACAGACGAGGAAGATATTAAGGAATTTTTATCGGATAAACCAAAGAAAACTTATGATCCATTCCTGCTTGCCGATATGGCAGCGGGAGTGGATTTAATATTGTCAAAAGTAAGGGACGGCGATAAAATTTGCATATACGGTGATTATGATGCTGACGGTATTACAGCAATAAGCCTGCTTTATCAGGTGCTTTCACATCTGACGGATACGGAAAAGCTCTCATATTACATACCTTCGCGTTTTGATGAAGGCTATGGGCTTAATAATGAAGCAATAGATGCCATAAAGGCGGACGGAACGGGATTAATAGTTACGGTAGACTGCGGAAGTGTATCATATGATGAAGTTGAGCACGCGAAACATATCGGACTGGATATAATGGTAACAGATCATCACAGTATTACGGATAGAAGAGCAGATTGCATACTCATAAATCCCAAAAGACAGGACTGCATGTATCCGTTTAAGCATTTGGCAGGCGTTGGCGTGGCATTCAAGCTGGCACAGGCATTGCAGAAGAGAGCCGGACTGCCTAAATCTGTGCTTACAGAGGTGCTCGACCTGGTGGCTGTAGGTACGATAGGCGATATCGTACCGCTTCTCGATGAGAACAGAACAATGGTGAAATTCGGTATGAAAGTACTGAATGCGGGCAGAAGACCGGGGCTCAGACGGATTATAGAGAGAATATCACTTACAAAGGGAAGCGTTACCTCGGAAAATATCGCTTTTGCAATAGTACCACATATAAATGCTGCCGGCAGAATGGGCAGTGCACATATAGCAGCAGAACTTCTTATGTCACAGGATAATGCGATTATCGAACGCTGTGCTGAAAAACTTGTATTAAAAAACAGGGAGCGAAAAACGGTGCAGGAGAGCACATATAAGGAGTGCGTTTGCGAACTTGAGAAAATATACGATAACGATAATATCATAATAATATATTCGGAGAATGCTCACGAGGGGATAGCGGGTATAGTGGCCGGCAAAATACGAGAAAAATACGAAAGACCGGTAATTATAGTTACACCTTCGGGAGAAAACGGTGAATATTTAAAAGGTACCGGCAGGAGTATAGAAAAAATAAACCTTTACGAGCTGCTTAAAACGTGCGATAATTTGTATGAGAAATTCGGAGGACACGCAGGCGCCTGCGGATTTTTGATGAAGAGAGAAAATCTTGACGAATTTATAAGTTCGCTTAAAAGAAGAACGGCGGAACTTCTTGCTAGCGATGAAAATCTTTTTGAATCTCACTTTACAGCGGATATTGATATTTCGCTTAAAATGATTACAGAAGAATTTGCGGAGATGATAGATTTGATGCAGCCGTTCGGAGCTAAAAATCCTAAACCTGTGTTCAGGATACCTGAAACATCAGCATTAAATGCTTCATTTATGGGAAGTGAAAATCAACATATGCGCTTCACAGCCGTGGATTCTGAAGGTGACAGCATAAATTGCGTACTTTTTAACAGAGCGGATGAATATGCGGATATTTTGCTCGGCGGAGATAATTTTGAGATTTTAGGGACTATTGAAACACAGTATTGGAACGGCAGCAGACGCATACAGATGATAGTTTCGCATGTATTTCACATATAGTTTGCATACGAAATTGTGGATTTAAAGGAGATAGTCGGGAGATATCGGAAAATATACGGGGGATTTAATATGTCGGAAGATAGCAATAACGGAAAAGGAAGACTTATAATAAGAAAAAGAAGCCTTATACTTGTACTTGTGCTTGCGATTGTTGCAGGTGCTGTCTGCGGTGCTGTTTCATATAACATATATGTGACAAGAAATGACTTTACGCTTGTAAAAACAGAAGATTTTGAAATCATAAACGGTGTTTACAGCAAATACGCCAAACTGGAAATGCTCTATAATTATCTTAATGAAAAATATTATAAAGAAATAGATCAGGAAGATATGATGACAGCGATATATAAGGGGCTTTTTGCAAGTCCGGGAGATCCTTATACGACATATCTGACTCCTGAGGAATATGAAGATTTAATGATATCGGCTACAGGGGATTTTTGCGGTGTAGGCGTTACTATTTCAAGTGTAAATAATGAAATAGTGGTTGTGAGCACGATGGACGGCTCACCCGCACAGCTTGCAGGTATAAAGACGGGTGATGTTATTGTATCTGTGGACGGAGTACCGTATAGCGGAGCGGAATTTGGCGAAGCGGCGTCAGCAATGCGTGGGCAGCTTAACACCCGCGTAACTGTATCATACAGACGAGATGGTGTTATTACCGACTGCAAACTGATAAGAAAGAAAATAACGACGAAAAGTGTCTATGCGGAAATGCTTGAGGATAATATCGGATATATCAGAATAACTTCGTTTGAGCTTGCTACTGCGGAAGATTTTGAGAAAGAACTTCGCAATATGGAGGTAAGAGGGGCAAACGGCATCGTTATAGATTTAAGAAACAATGGTGGCGGCATTGTTGAAAGCGGTGTCAAAATTGCCGATATGCTACTTCCGGAAGGAACTATAGTGTATCTTGAGGACAGAAAGGGAGAGCGCATATATGAAAATTCTGATGCGGAATGTACATCGGTGCCGTATGTACTACTGGTAAACGGCGGTACGGCCAGCACTTCGGAAATACTTGCGGCAGCTGTTAAGGACAATGACGGTGGAAAAATTGTCGGTACAAATACATTCGGCAAGGGAATAGTGCAGAGCATAGAAAAACTTTCCGACGATTCGGGAGCGCTCAGAATAACAGTGCAGCAGTATTTTTCGCCTGACGGGAATGTGATACACGAAAAGGGTGTTGCGCCTGATTATGAAGTGGAGCTTACAGAAGGAAGTACGACAGACGTTCAGCTGGAAAAGGCGATAGAACTTCTGCAATAAAAATGATCGTTTTGCAGTTAGGATGGTATACAATATGTTGACTTTTCTTTATTGTAAGTATATAATTATACTGTAACGCGCTAAAGTATAAAATTTGCATACAAGTGCGGGAAAAGG
>JAAWDW010000126.1 GCA_022793975.1 Bacillota bacterium | reverse complement strand
CGTTTCTTTCTGTGAAGATATAAGGAGCCATCTTAGGGTTCCATCTTCTTGTCTGGTGTCCGAAATGAACACCTGCTTCGAGTAATTGTTTCATTGAAATTACTGACATTTTTACTTCCTCCCGGTTTTCTTCCTCCACCGTATCTTCCCGAAAAAGAGCCTCGATTTTAACATTCTGCACAATCAAAACATTTTAAACGCAGAACCGCATCATTAAGGCACCGCTTCCCCGGTAATACGATGTGTGAGTTATTATTTATGCGTCTCGTCCGAAGCACCGTACATACCGTTTAGGCACTCTGACCGTACCTAAACATCACAGTTCGTCTACAGGACAAAACTGTAAACAATTATATATCAAATTCCTTGGAATTGCAACACTTTTATTTATGTATTCGTTCTTTTTTAACTATGTATTATCATTTTTTTCGTGTTTTATGAGATAGCCTTTATAGGTCTGTACAGCTTTTGCATATTTATCCGCACAAATTGCTATACACGCTCCGCATTCAAAATATATAAATCTGTCTTTCATATTTATTACTTTTTCCAAATTTATTATACAGCTTTTATGGCATCTGTAGAAATTTTCGGGAAGTATATCCGCAATTTCATCCAGTTTTCTGTACACCGAATATTCAGCGTCTGCCGTATGTATGTGTATCTTTCTTGCCTCGCTTTCGATATATGTAATATCTTTTATGTATACTTTCGCCGCTTCACTCCTCTTTATTATGGAGATAAACTCTTTGCCTCTGTTACTTCTTTCCATTCTTCGTCCTTTCGAGGCACGCGCACAACTATTTTTTACATATAATAGTTTAATTGTATCTATTTTGTTATTATAACATAAACTATGTACCATTGCAACGGCAATTTAAAATTATATGAACAGAATTAAATTTATTTGAATATATCATATATAAAATACCGGTAATATCGGCAACAATTGTCAGGTGCAATAAAAAATCCGGCGCTGTCTGATGCGTAATGCCGGATTAAAATCTGCCAGTCTATTCAGTTTGTTGTCTTTAAAATTCAATGGCTGCACACCTGCACCGCTCATTTCATCATTCTTAAAGCGATTCACGTTTATAAGTTATAAGATCTTCCGCAATCTCGTTCGCAGCTATTGATACCGGTCTTTCTATTTCCACATCGGCGAGTTTCGGCTTGCCGTCAATAATATCCCTTGCACGTTTCGCTGCCAGCACTACAAGAGTATATCTGTTATCAGCCTTTTTTCTCATTTCATTTATGGATGGATAAAGCATATTAAATCTCCCCCTTTTTTATATCTATCTTATTAAATATATCTTCCGAAAATCTCAAATGTTCGGCACGCCATATCGATTTCATAGCTTCAACAGCTTCTTCAAGATCTCCGTTTACCACACAATAATCGTACTCTCTTGCATGTTTCAGTTCAGCTATTGCCGCACCAAATCTTACTTTCAGTGTTTCTTCCGTTTCCGAGCCCCGCATCACTATACGATTTTTAAGTTCTGCAAGCGACGGCGGCAAAACAAAAATAAATATTCCGTCCGGATACATCTTTTTTACGTTCTGCGCACCCTGTATATCTATATCAAGCATCACATCTAAACCGGCTTCCAAACACTCAAGTGTCTGCGCAAGAGGAGTGCCATATCTGTTGCCATATACTTCAGCATACTCCAAAAAACCGCCATCATCTACTACTCTTTGAAATTCTTCATCGGTAACAAAAAAATAATTTACACCGTCCTCTTCATTTTCACGCGGCTTTCTCGTCGTCATTGAAACCGAGAATTTCATACCCGTTTCTTCCAATATACGGCTGCAAATCGTGCCTTTTCCTACTCCCGACGGACCGGAAATTACAAACAACTTTCCTTTTTCCATCTGTTTCTCCTTTGTGCGGCAGAATGACAAGCCCGTTCTGCTGCCATCCGCATAAATGTTCCTATGACGTTTGTAAATTTCATTATATCACCAAGCTCCTCACTTCGCAAGGATTTTCATCTCGGTGAAAATACTTTTTTTAATCACAGCATCAATACTGTAAAAAGAGCGGTTTTGACACCGCTCTTTACTTTACGCAGCTTATTTCTTAAATGAAGCTTTTCATTTATTTAACTCTACCGTGACATTCACAGCGCCCTTTACAGTGCTTGTTTTTACAGTATAACTGTGCGCTGCCGCCATTATATCATAATATGCCCAGTGCATTTTCGAAAGATCGCTGAATTTATTTTCCGCATCTGAAATAGCTGTTCTAAGCTCAGATGTAACGGTACGACCCAGCATGCGGTTAAGCATTGTCACTGTCTCAGCACGGGTAGTCGAATTTTCCGGACGGAAAGTACCGTCCTCATAGCCGCTCACAACACCTGCATCTGCAAGCCCGACAATATGACTTTCACCCCACAGACCCGAAATATCCGAAAGAGGCACTGCAGTCTCCCAATCCGCATCAGATATCGCCGCAGAAGCCGTAAGCGCATTCAGCACTATATGCTTTGTCATATCCGTAAAAGCTTCCTGTGCTGACGCTGACGCCGTGCTTATATTCACTCCCGAAACATTACGTGCACTTGCTCCGGCAAGCTCTTTTTCCATATCCTTCAGTTCTATGCCGGTGCTATCCGCAAAACGTGAGAGAAGCGCCGCAAATTCCATCCTGGTAATCTGCTTTGACGGCATAAATGAGCCATCCTCATATCCCGTTATAACTCCTTCATGCGCCAAATAACCGATATATTTTGCATACCAATTCGATGGCACAACATCATAAAAGCTTTGTTCATATGACTCATAAGGCACCGTCTCATCAAAATCAGCATCAAGGCGTGCAAGCAGCGCCGCAGCTTCGGCACGCGTAATTATGTTATCAGGTCTGAATGTATTATCCTCATATCCTCCTGCATATGCTTCATATGTCACCGCACCTGCAGTTACATTATCATTTTTCGATTTACCCGAACCCTTTCGTCTCGTCTGCACAGTCACTTCAAGCTCATAGCTCATAGTATTTTCGCCGTCTTCCGATACCACTGCAAGGGTTACAGGTATGTTTGTCTCTGTAAATATAATTGCTTCACCTATTCCGTATTCATTACCCTCTGCATCAATAATACGGAGATTTGCTTGCGGATTTTCAAGGGCTACCGACGGTATCAACGCCGTTTCTGCGAGGTTTGTTCCGGACGGAAGTACGACTGCTATTTTTCCCGGTGTACCGCTTGTACCTCCATTCACAGAGCCGACCGTACCGTCTGTTATTTCAACTGATACTGCTTCAATCGGATTGCCTTCGGCATCACTGAACGCAAATCCGGCAATATTGGCAAGTGCCTCAATACGAGCAGGCACGATAATTTCATGCGGACCTTTAAACTCTTGCTCCACACTGTTAATTGTAATACTAATCGGATATTTTGCCGTCTGGGCGCCGTTTATATTGTCCGGCACAGGAACCGTAGCCTGCCAAGCCGTTCCGCCTTCTCCGTCAGGGACCGGTCTTGTTACATAAACATTTTTACCTGCTGCCGATACAACAATTCGCTTTGCCGCATCGGTTGAAGCATTTGTCAGATTATCAAGATTCTCTCCCTTTAAAGTTATCACAACATCGCCGCCGTTATAATCGGCAGGCTGTTCGAATGAAATTTCAGCTACAGAAGGAGCTTCCTGCTTCTGCGCGCGTATATTATATATAACTTCATCGGCCGCACCACTCGTATATGCAAGATATACGCTTGCCGGATTGAAAAGGTTCACCATCGAGCCTCCCCAGTCACCTATAAATATATCACCGGTATGCTCGTATTTAGGTCTGAAATTTGTTGTTTCCAAATCAACATCGTACGGTACAACTATTGTCACCAGTTTATTGTTATGGTCAATGTCAGCATCGCCAACTTGCTTTTCTTCGTCAATCGAGAACGATGTAACTGCAAGTTTTCTCCACATATCAATATAGTATGTTTTCGAAAGTTCCTGCTCTATATCACCGATTTTTGCTGAAAGTGTCCATCGGTATACCCCTGTTACACTCTTATTTGCCGGAATTGTAAGCACCGCCTGCCATACATCTCCGTTTTTAAGAGCCTTTGCCGAAACTTTCTCACCATTTTCTCCTGTTGCGGTAACAATCATATTACCGCCAAGATTAGTACCCGATAGGATCACTGTCACCCGCTGTTCAAGTGAACTTTCAGGATCTGTAAACGAAAGCCCGCTAATGCTCGGAATCGTCAGAGTGACTTCTGCGGGATCTCCCGGAGTATTCTCAGAAGAAACCGGTGTACGGTCTTCTGAATAATACACGTCCCCGTTCCACAAAACACTCACCTCATAATAACCTGCAGGTTTATAAAGTGAAAGTCTAGCACTGCCGTCACTGAGCATTTTTACACTCTGTACAGCACTGACTATCTCTCCTGCCGCATTATATCTTGTATCACTGTAAATCATTTCAGAATCCGCGGCATTTATATCATCAATCGTAACAATGAGCGGATAAAGCAATTCTCCTGCCTCATTTACTGGATTTGCCAGACTATGTTCCGGTGTATTTTCACCGTCTATAATAAATACACTCGTATCACCGATTACAAAACGATGATTTTCATTATCGGCAGCAACACCGTTTGCACCTGCTCCGCCCCGCAGAATAAGAATCCCTCCACCTGACACAGATAGGCTCGATTCTTCAAACAAATACATTGCACTGTTTGCCGCACTGCCGGAAATTTCATTTACGCCTTCTATTTCAAGATTCACACTCGTACCCGCAACTGTAAGCGGTGCATTTGCCTCTTCATTAAGTATCGGGCTGTTAATCACCAGATCGCGGAATACTATAGGCGCCGTAATTTCTTCTATGTATATAAAATTTGTATCACTTTCTCCCGTAATAACATATCCGTTCGGATTCGGTACTACCGCGGCATCCCCGATAAATATTCCCGTCTGATCATCCGGATCTGTGCTTAAATCTTCACTGAACATAATAATATTGCCCGCACTTATATCAAGTACAGTCATTGTATCGGCTTCTGAATCTACACGTTCTATTTTTACCGTATATTCTACAGTCTCACCGCTGTCAAGCACCACTGAGAATGTTATTTCCGGATTATCCTGAAAATTAACATTTCCTGAAGGAAAATACTCAAGACCTCCTGTCTCCACCGATGGTCTGCAATTTGTCAAATCCATAAGAGACGGTACTTTTACTGTAATAATGTTGTTTTCTTCGTCAATATCACTGCTGTTCTGACCTACAATATAGAAATTTGTAATAGCTCCGGTCGGATTCTTAGTAAGTTCACCCTTATTATTCTCAATATCATCTGTTACTTT
This sequence comes from Bacillota bacterium, assembly GCA_022793975.1. Classification (GTDB taxonomy): domain Bacteria; phylum Bacillota; class Clostridia; order Peptostreptococcales; family Anaerovoracaceae; genus QAKD01. The sequence continues at coordinate 626 of JAAWDW010000126.1, read as the reverse complement.
TATTCTCTTAAAATATTCACCGGCCGCATCATTAATATGTGCACGAATTTTTCTGTAATTTCCATCCGCAGGAAAATACAGATACAGTTTACCGTTCTCATCCAGAGCCGAAGAAATAGCATCGCTTTCTGTTCCGCTGCCTGTCGTCACATAATATTCTATATCAACCGCACCACTCACACCCTCCATTGTAAGTTCTGTCAAATATACCTCTCTGCCACTGCTGTTTTTCGGTACATACTGATTAAAGCCGCAATTATAAATTGTCACAGGCGAAACAAGTGAGCCTCCGTCGATAACAACTTCTGTGTTAATATCGCCTCTGTCACTGCCGCTCGCGCCCTTGGCATCAAGTACACCGCCTTTTAATATAAGTTTTCCGCCCTGATTTCCTCCTATAGGAACACCTATGGCCGGAGCTGCATCATGCGCGGATTCCGACTCTACACCGCCGATAGCTGTAATTTTTCCGCTCTCTATTATGAGCGTGCCCATCGTATCTCTGTTCGGCGCACCTATTGCTACATTGGCATATCCTCCGCTCGTATAAAGCGTACCGCTTCCTTTTATCGTCAGCGTACTTCCGCCAGCAAGATAAACAGCCGGTGCTGCCACTCCTTCATACT
>JAAWDW010000125.1 GCA_022793975.1 Bacillota bacterium | reverse complement strand
TTTTGTTATCTGGGGTTTGTATTTCGCAGTGCTTTTGATGGCAGAAAAGCTGTTTATGCTGAAATTGCTTGAAAAAGTTCCGCGCGTCGCCCGTATATATACTATGCTGGTCGTAATTGTCAGTTGGGCGGTATTTGCGCTTGATACTCCTGATATACTGCCGTATGTAAAGACAATGTTCGGTATCGGCAGTGCGGATTTTTTTGATGCACAGGCGGCATACTTGCTTGAAGGAAATATCGTGCTGCTGGTTATACTGGCGATAGGAAGTACGGAAATACCGCACCGAATGTATAGAATAATGTCTGAATATGCGGAAAGAAACCGCGCGCGGGAAATGATTAAGCTATCTGCGGAAAATATATGTCTGGCTGTGCTTTTGATTACAGCTATTGCATATGTTGAGGCTTCATCATACAATCCGTTTCTGTATTTCAGATTTTGATGCCGGATAGTGTGAAATAATGACCGCAAGGTTATATTTTGCTCATCTACGGCCTGGTTCACAGTTCGCTCAATGTATACGGATGTTATGCTATGCTGAGTGTATTATTAAAAAGTATACATTTTGAACATTGCAAATTTGAAATTAAATGCGCAAATGCAGGCACGCTCACTTGCGGCTTGGTTTACAGTTTGCTTTGCCTGCACTTGTGTATTCAAACTGTATAGTTTTTCGGGACTGTTATTGTATTTGTTAGTTATAAAGAAAATATATAATTGTAGAGAAAGGAGACTGGAGTTATGGGCAGAATTTTACTTCATAATGCAAAGGTTTATGTTGAAAAGGGTGTGTATGCGCAGGCGGTGCTTACGGACGGAGGACGCATTGTCAAAGTCGGCACCAATGAAGAGGTGCTTGCGCTTAAAAAAGACAGTGACGATGTGCGTGACTGCGGAGGCAAGACGCTTATTCCGGGTCTTAACGATACACATATGCATCTCTTTATGTTTGCGGAGACACTAAATCAGGCACAGATTGAGGGTACGGTTTCAATTGATGATATGATTAAGAGATGCAAGGAGTTTGTATCGGCACATCCGCAGGCAGCGGAGCATGGCATTCACGCTATGGGCTGGAACCAGGATTTGTTTGAAGGTGAGAAGAGAATTCCGAACAGGCATGACCTCGATAAGATAAGTACGGATTATCCTATTGTACTTGAACGTATATGCGGACATATATATTCATGCAATACAAAGGCAATAGAGATGATGGGAGTTACGGCAGATACTCCGCAGCCGGCGGGCGGAGAGTTTGAAATCGGATCTGACGGATATCCTAACGGCATATTTAAAGAAAGTGCAACAGCACTTGCAAATCACGTTGTACCCGGATTTACAAAAGAGGACTACAGAAGAATACTGCAGGATGCACAGCAGTACGCTTTTGAGCACGGTCTTACAAGTGTACAGAGCAATGATATCGGAACATCATCGTTCAGAAATCAGCAGGAGGGTTTTGATCTTCTCAAAGATATGATAGCCAAGGGTGAACTTAAGCTCAGATACGGTTCACAGACTTGCTTTGAGAATGCGGAACAGCTTAAGGAATTTTTGAGTAAAGGCGAATTTGCAAAGGGAGATTACGGTGAAGATCCGCTGTTTACGATTGGTGCTGTCAAAATGTTCAGAGACGGAAGTCTCGGCGGCAGAACAGCGCTTTTGCGTGAAGGATATGTGCCTGACAGAGATAATCATGGTATAGAGTGGAACAGTATGGAAGAAATGAGAAGTTTCACAAAGCTTGCGGCTGAGTACGGCATTCCCGTTGTTACGCATGTAATAGGGGACGGAGCGGTTGAAAGTGTTATTCAGGCGTATGAAGAGGCGTTTGTTGACGGAAAGAACAAGAACAGAAACGCGCTCATTCACTGCCAGATTACGGATGCTCCGCTTATAGACAGAATTGTCAAAGATGATATTCTTGTATATGCACAGCCTATATTTATAGATTACGATATGACGATAGTTGAGCCGCTCTGTGGAGCTGCGCTTGCGGAAACATCGTATGCGTTCGGTACGTTGCTTAAGCGCGGAGCACATCTTTCGTATGGTACCGATTGCCCTGTTGAGAGCTGCAATCCGTTCAGGAATTTGTACACTGCTATAACGCGTAAAGGTGTAAACGGAGAGCCTGAAGGCGGCTGGTATCCAAAGGAATGCGTTGACAGAGAGACGGCTGTTGATTCGTACACATATGAAAGTGCATATGCTCAGTTCCTCGAAGACAGAAAAGGTAGAATCAAGGAAGGGTATTATGCGGATATGGTACTGATGTCAAACGATATCTTCACTTGTCCTGAGAGGGAGATACTTGATATCACATCAGATCTTACTATTGTCAGAGGAGAAGTCGTATATCAAAAATAAATGCGGTTTGCAGAAGTTTTTGTTTATTCCGGACTTTGATGTAAGCGGCAATTTTCTGTAACAGTAACATATGAAAAGTATGTTCCGTGCTTGAAATTGTCGCTTGTTTTGTATTAAAAAATAATTATCAGATGCACCTTGCGGGCAAAAATATGATTTTTAAGGGGAGAAAAAGATTATGAATGATAAGCAGATGAATGCTGCAATGCGTGATATGACAGGCTGGCTTGCACATCCGCAGGAACTCAGCAAAGAGCCGGCAAAGATTGAGTGTGCAGGAGAGTTTGATTATCTTGATATGCATTATTACATATTTAAATACAAGAGGAATGTGCTGGGCAAATGGCTCATCGGTGTCTGCGGCGGATATGAAGATGACAGTACCGAGCACTGCGGACATTTGTTCAGCGATATGGAAGAATATCGCGAGTCTGAAGCACAGGAGCAGGCGATAGCTCTTATAGAAAAGGTCCGCAGATTTTGGATGGAAGCGGCAGAAAAAGCCGAAGAACGAAAAGAGCGTCCGGGAACATTTTTAAACTTTGTGCTTTTGGAAGAAGCAAAATGGGACAAGGAGGCTCTTTTAGAAGATTTGAAAGAAAACTGGGGCATTGAGGATGAGCCGGATCACGAATGTGAGTGCGGGTGCGGACATTCGGACTGCAATTGCGAGGCGGAGCATAGCGTCTGCAGCTGCGGAGAAGATGAGAGCGATATAACAGAAGATGATGAAACATTTGTTATTTCATATAAGGGAGCGATGATTGCTGTATCGCTGATGCCTGCGCCTATTCCTGCAGGTGAGGCAGAGGGAGCCGCACTTAATAATTTTATGTGGAAAGACGGTGCGGAGCAGGTTAAGAAGCACCATGCGCATCTGATGATAGCTGTTATGGGGATGAATCTTTCACCGGTTGAAAGCGGTGAAATGCTCGTAAAAGTTACGGCTTCCGCGTGCAGACAAGAAGGTGTAATCGGTGTTTATGCGAATGAAACGGTTTATCCGGCAGACTATTATATAAAATTTTCCGGTATGATTGATGACGGATTGTTTCCGCTTTATAATCTTGTATGGTTTGGTCTTTATAATGGCAAAGGCGGTCTCTGCGGATATACAGCGGGTATGAGTGCTTTTGGCTATGATGAGATAGAAGTGCTTGACAGCGGCAGGCAGCCGAGCGAACTCTATGATTTTTTGGCGGATATTGCAAATTATGTGATAACACAAGGGGCGGTGTTGAAAGACGGTGAAACTATAGGATTTTCTGCAGAGCAGAAGCTACCGATTACGAGAAGTGAAGGTGCGGCGGTAGAAGGATATTCACTTAAAATTGAGTTTTAACGGCGCGATTAAACGTTGTTGCTATCCTAAATATTAAAAATGCAGCTAAAAAGATATTTTTACAGGGTTATTTTTCGGCAAAAATATCTTTTTCTTTATCTTTGGCGGGAAAAAATAACTTGCGACTTTACAACAAAGTTTCTTCATTAAATAGAAACAAAGTTGACAAGATTATAACCTTTAAATCAAAAAATAAGTGCCTTATTTCTTTAAAATGAAAATAGGCACTTTTGGTTTATATATTGTCAGAATTACTATGGTGCATATGGTTAAAGTTTTTTGTTGTTGTACGAAATACTGCTTTTTCTATTCACGCGTGATGCGGTCGAATTCATCGACGAGCGCAGAGAATACCTGCATTGCATTCTTAACAGGAGCTTCTGTACCCATATCCACGCCGGCGATGTTAAGAAGCTCGATAGGATGGTCGGATTCGCCGGTTGTCAGGAATTTCTTATAGGCATCGCGCGCAGGATTAGGAATATTGGCACAGCTGCCGGAAGCAATGTCGCAGCCGGTTTCATCCGCACCTTTTATTATCAAATCCGAAATTGCAGCGGCTGCTGAATATCCCGTAGCGTACTTATACACATAGAACGAACGGTAAAAGTGCGGTATGCGCGCCCATTCGTACGCAATTTCTGGATCACATACTACATTACTTCCGAAGTACAGGCGGTTTAATTCTGCGTACTTTTCGCACAGCCATTTCGCTGTCAGCACTTCGCCTTTTTCCACAGCCTCGTGCGTGAGCATTTCAAATTCCGCAAACATAGTTTGACGGAAGAGAGTGGTGCGGAATTCCTCGATGTGCATATTCAGAAGATACTTTTTCATATTGAGCGCATTTTTGTACTCTTTAGAGCCTTTTTCCGCTGCTTTCAGGCGATTTTCTTCTTTTTTGATGAGATACTTCATTAAAAGCGCTTCGTTGACTGTAGAGGCAACCTCAGCCGTAAAAATCGAATGTCCGCCGTACACGAACGGTTGTACTTCACGTGTATAGCTTGAGTGCATAGAATGACCCATCTCATGAACTACTGTAAATACATCTTTGAGCTTGCCCGAAAAGTTGAGCATTACATACGGGAAGCTGTCGTAGCTACCGAAGCTGTAAGCGCCGCTTGTCTTGCCTTTGTTTTCGAATACATCCACCCAGCCTTCGTCGATTCCGCGTGAAAGCCTTTCTATATATTCACTGCCGAGAACGGACAGTCCTTCTTTCATTATTTCAAGAGCCTCTTCATAAGAAACGGGTTTTTCTTTAATTTCTATGAGCGGTACATAAACATCGTACATATGAAGTTCATCTACACCGAGAAGCCTTTTGCGGATCTCCATGTACTTGTACATAGCAGGAAGCCCGTCATGCACGGCTTCGATAAGATTTGTGTATACCGACTTCGGAATATTGTCTCCCGAAAGCGCTGCTTCGAGTGCGGAAGGATACTTTCTTATGCGGGCAGAAACAACGTCGGTTTTTGTATTGTAGTTGTATGTCGTAGCAATAGTGTTTATTAAATCCATATATGCCTTATATTTTGCCGTAAACGCATCACGTCTTACATTTCGATCGTAACTTTCCATAAATGAAATATAATTGCCGGAAGTGAGCTGGACCATATCACCGTCAGCGTCCTTTATTTCTCCGAACTTCATATCGGCGTTGTTTAACATTGTGAAGATATCGTTTGTCGCGGACATCACTTCGCTAACCTGCGCAAGCAAATTTTCTTCTGCCTCAGAAAGAACATGAGCTTTTAAACGAAGAGTATCCTTTATGAGAAATTCGTACATTTTAAGTCCGTCAGATTCAGCGATAAATCCGAGAAGTTTATCCTCAGGTACAGAAAGAAGCTCAGGTGTAAAGAAAGACATTGCTGCGGAAACTTTTGCTATGAGAGTGTTGCATCTGTCATTCATTGACTGGTAAATCGCAACTCTGTTATCTTCATCTTTTTTCATACGTGCGTATACATACACTCTTTCAAGCTTCTGCCATACTGCGTCTTTGGTTTTGAGAGCATCGAGCAGGGTATTTGCGCTGTCTCCGAGATGTCCGGCAAAACGACCGTATTTTTCACCTGCTTCAAGGCATTCTTTAAAATCTTTTTCCCATGCGTCTGTATCTTTGTACATAGCTTCGATATTCCATTTGTACTTATTTTCGATTTCATTTCGCTCTTTTAATTTTTTAGAATTGTTTTCTTTACACATAAACTGCCTCCGTGTATAATAATAATTTGATTATTGATGATTAAATCTGTATAATAATAATATACCACAAAATTGGAAGGATATCATAAAAATGGACAACAGACCTATCGGTTTTTTTGACAGCGGTCTGGGCGGACTGACGTGCATACCTTATTTGACAGCCGCTCTTCCCGAAGAGAGGATAATATATTTCGGAGATACAGCGCGTACTCCTTACGGTTCAAAAGCTGTGTCTACTATTAAAAATTTTTCGATGCAGATAGCAGACTTTCTCGTGAAAAATGATGTGAAGATGATAGTTATTGCCTGCAATACTGTAAGTTCAATATGCCTTGAGGATCTGCGCGGAAGATTTCCGCATATACCGATAGTAGGTGTGATAGATCCTGCAGCAGAGCGGGTTGCAAAAAGCTGTGGCAATGAAAACCGTATAGGAATAATAGGAACAAAAGTGACTATACGCTCGGAGGCATATAACAGAATCATAAACGAGATGAGACCGGAGCTTGAAGTATATGCGGCTCCGTGTCCGGCGCTTGTGCCGCTTATTGAAGAGGGAATAATAAAGAACGATATAATGGATATGACCATAAAATATTATCTCGATGATTTTATTCTCGAAAACAGGCTTGATACTCTGGTTCTCGGATGTACGCATTATCCTCTTATAAGAGACAGTATAGAGAGGCTTTATCCCGATCTCAGAATAATAAATCCTTCAGAGGAAATAATACATAGCATTCGGAAAATACTTGAAGAGCGCGATATGCTTGCCGAGGGCTCGATGTTTGAAAATGTATTTTATGCGAGCGACTTGTCCGAAAACTTTATCAATATGATAGAGAAAATTTTTGCATCATCGCCGATGAAAGTAAATTTCGAGAATCTTGATATAATAGATATAGATAGCATAAAAAACATTTAACGATGCGATAAAATAAAAATTTAAATATAAGTTTTTGGAAAAAATACTCAAGTACGGTGACAAAGATGAAAAAAGACATAAAACCGGAGATAATGGAATACGAAGAACTCTTGCATATTTTAGATATTTCGGAGCCGGATGAATTTGAATATTTCGAGAATATGGCTGATCTTATCGAGTGTGAAAATGATATAGCTGATGAAGCTCTTGTAAAGTTGTTCCGCGGTGTGGATGAAGAAACTCTTGCCGAGCTTATAGGCAGTTATTTTTCCGATATACTTGAAAATCTGCCGGAACATCAGGATGACATATACATTTTGATAAATACCATAGGGATGAATCTTATCGGACTTGCAAGGGCAAAAGAGGATAATGAGGGCCGTAATCTTGCCGTTTTTGCCGAAGAATTTAACAGATTTAAAAGATGGTATATGTTTGATACCGAAGTTTTATGTACGGAGATAAAACTCGGTGAAGTATTGACTGTGCCAGTGGCAGAGGCGGCTGCCGTTTACAGAAGCGAAACTGCCACAAAGACGAAATATGATTACGATTTTGAAAAAGCGCTCAATTATCCGCTTAGTGATTATATAATGTCGTTCGGAGATTTGATGACTGCTGAATATTCGGAAAATGATAATGACGATGATTATGAGTACGAACATCATAATCATAATCACGGCAGTTGCGGCAGCCACGATAACGGACATATGCACGTTCATCGTGAAGAAGGACTTGCGTACGGCTTTGCGAGCGACGAGGTGCTGAACGATGGTTTTGTATACGATGATGAATTTTGTCCGGAAGAATATTAAAAAATAAGAATATGCACACATTTTGTCTGACCTTCATAGTATAAACTAATAGTTTCTGCTAAGGAGGTTTTTTTATGGGAGATGAAAGGTGCTGTGACTGCTGCGAACGTGAATGTATAAGAGACTGTCAGGAAAGATGCTGCCGTGATGACTGCTGCTGTGACGATAATAACGGCGGACTTTCGATAATTTGGATTCTCGTTATACTTTACTTACTTTTCTGTGCGGGCGGAAACGGAAGAGGCGGACTTTTCGGCGGACTTTTCTAAATGCGGATATACGCGCATAATACCGGCTCGCATATCGGAACATGCATTGGGGAAGCAGGCTTTTGCATTAGCAATTGCTTGCTTTTTTTGTGTGCGGATGATAAAATACCTTAGCATATATGAAACGGAGGACAGAAGAATGACAGACTACATAGCAGCTTTTGCATCGCACGATAAGAGAGCATTTCCCGAAGGACTTGTGAGTGTTACTGCGGGAATGGGCGGTGACGGTATACTTGTTTTCGGGAGTGAAAAAACGGCTCTTATGGACTGCGGAATGGCATACTGCGGAGATAAATTCGTTGAAAATATAGAAAAAGCGCTTGCGGATAAGGGAAGAAATGCTGTAGATTATATATTTCTTTCGCATTCTCATTATGATCACGTGGGGGCACTGCCGTATGTGCTTGAAAGATGGCCGGAGGCAAAGGTATGTGCTTCGGAAAAAACGAAGTATATATTTTCACGCGAAGGTGCGGTCAGACTTATGAAAGAGCTGGGAGAATCGGCGAGGGACGAATATACGAATTCAAATACGAAAATAAGGACTGACGGCCTTAGAGTAGATATAGTACTTGCCGATAATGATACTGTATCAATAGGAAACGAGACTATAAGAGCGCTTGAGACAAAAGGTCATACGGACTGCTCAATGTCGTATGCCGTTGAGCCTCAGAAAATACTTTTTACATCGGAAAGTACGGGGGTCGTTGTTCCGGAAAAGGCATATGTCAGCTCGGAAATACTGAAAAGTATGGCTGATTCCATAGCTGCCTGCGATAAGTGCGACGCATATGCGCCGAATCTTATAATCTGTCCTCATTATGGAGCAGTACCGGCTGTATTCAACAAAGAATATTTTAAGAGTATGAAAAAAGATGCCGAAAGAAAAAAGGCGATAGTAAAAGAATTTGCTGATAAGGGAATGAGTGAGGAAGAAATACTTGATGCATACAGAGAAAAAATGTATCAGCCCGGAGAGCAGCCGCTTTCCGCATTTCTCGAAAATGCGAAAAATGTAATACGCGTGATGCTGAAAGAAATCAGCAGGACCGAATAATTGTGGGGGACTGCGCAGTTTCAACAAATATACGGTATTATGTTCTATGTCTGCCTGCAGAAAAAATGCAGGCGGATTTTTTTATACTTTTCTATACTTTTTAATAATACACTCAGCATAGCATAACATTCGTATACATTGAGCAAACTGTAAACCAGGCCGCAAGTGAGCGTGATTTATGCAGATGTTATGCTGTAATTTTAAAAAATATAAATTTTTGCAGAAAGCTCTTGACTATATGGTAACAGTATACTTTAAAATTTTGATATGGTGATAGACTAAGGAGCTGATATAAAATGATTTTGAAATTGAAAACGAAAATAGCATATGGATTTACAGCGATTGCCGATCACGCGCTTCATGATCTTTATGTGACTTTTTTCTTGTTTTTTATGACCACGGCAGCAGGAATAAGTCCTGCTGCGGCTGGATTTATCGTGGCTATGGGTTCTGTATGGGAATGCATTATAACTCTGTTTGCCGGACGCATATCAGATAAAGCGCATTCGAAAATGGGAAAACGCAAGCCGTTTATAGTATTTTTGGCATTTCCGATGGCGCTGACAAGCAGTCTTATGTTTGCTGTGTTTGACATACCGGTTGCAGCCCGTATTGTATATTATCTTGTAATAACGATGCTGTACTGGACGCTTTTTCCGCTGTTCTACGT
>JAAWDW010000124.1 GCA_022793975.1 Bacillota bacterium | reverse complement strand
GGCCGTAAATCGGGACTTACATTTGCACCCGAAGCCGGAACACAAAGACTGCGTGATGTAATAAACAAGAATATAACTGAAGATGACATATACGGAGCTGTGAGAAAAGCACTCGAACTCGGTTGGAGCAGTGTCAAGCTTTATTTTATGATGGGGCTTCCTACAGAAACATATGAAGACCTTGACGGCATCGCCGAAATAGCAAGAAATATAAGGGAGTTGTTCTTTAAGGTAACCGGAGGAAAAGGAGCAGGCAGATTTAAGATAACTGCAAGTGTGGCAAATTTCGTACCGAAGCCTCATACGCCTTTCCAATGGGAGCCTCAAGACAGTCCGGAAAGCTTTAACAAGAAACATCTCTATCTCCGCGATAAAATGAAAATAAAAGGAGTAGTATTCAATTACCACGACACCCTTACATCTGAACATGAGGCACTTTTCGCACGCGGAGACAGAAAAACCGGAAGAGCGCTTCTTTCCGCTTTTAAGCACGGATGCAAGTTCGATGGATGGACAGAGCACTTTGACCCTGAAAAATGGTCAGAAGCTTTAAGAGAAGCTGATATCGATATCTCATTTTATACCGAGAGGCGGAGAGCAGAATCCGAGGTGTTTCCATGGGATATAATAGATATGGGCGTAAGCAAAGAATTTCTTCTACGGGAGAAAAAGCGTGCAAATCAGGCGCTCACAACCCACGACTGCAGATGGGGCTGTGTGGGCTGCGGTATAAACAAGCTTACAGAATGTCCGTTTGGAGGTGTCTTTGCAGATGAATAACAAGTATATAATATTATTTGAAAAAAGCGGATACATTAAATATACCTCTCATCTCGATATGATGAGACTGTTTAAGCGTCTCATAAGGAAGTGCGGCATCAAGCTTGCCTATTCACAGGGATTCAATCCTCATCCTAAAATGAGTTTTGCACTGCCTCTTGCACTCGGATATACCGGAAAAAATGAAATCCTCGAAATAGAAACCTCCGAAAAATACGACAATAACTTTATAGCATCATCTCTAAACAGTGCGGCACCGGAAGGCATAAGGATTACCGATATCATAGAAAATAACAACGGTTCAAACAAAACCGTGGCTTCGGCAGTATATGCCGGAGAATACGTTGCAGAAATACCGCTTACAAATGCAAATGACGCAGCTTTGTTAAATATTACGGATAAAACAAAAGAATTTTTGCTTCAGCCTGCAATAATGGTCGAAAAAGTACAAAAAAAGACAGGAAAAACATTTGAAATTGATATAAAACCACTTATAAACAGTTTAGATGCAAATTTAATTAACAATAAATTGATTATGACAATAAATATTGCACAGGGAAGTACCGCAACGCTCAGTCCCGAACTGCTGCTGACAGTATTCTGCAAATTTATAAATCTCGATTTTGACAGAAGCGAAACAGAAATGACAAGAACAAAGATTTTTTACCGTTAATAATATTTAAATTTAATTCCAGGTATTTACAATATATTTATTGACATATTATGCTTTTAATTGTAAAATATAGTAAATAATATTTTCAAAAAGGAGCACAATGTATGACAAGAATTTGGGAAAGATTAAATGAAAAAATCATATTTACTTGGAACTATAACAAACAATTCTTCATAAAAACAGCAGTGCTGGTATTTGTTTTTATCGTTGTTTTTATTTTATTTATTGCAGACCGTTTCAGAGAGGAAAAATCAGATGCTCTCTTATCACCGGTTTCGAAATCGGAAAATGAAATTATAATATCACACGAGCCTCTTTATGATGAAAACGGAGCTACCGGTATATCTTTCGGAGCTGATTATGCAAACCGTGCGTCTGCGCCGGTAATATATGTGGATGTATCGGGTGCTGTACTGTCTGCAGGTGTTTACGAACTTCCCGAAGACAGCCGGGTATTCGAAGCCGTGGAAAAAGCAGGCGGTCTCTGTGAAAATGCCGATACAGAAAATATCAATCTTGCCACCAAACTTGCAGACGGCGATAAACTCTACATACCTACAAAAGACGAAACAAATACGGGAAAAACAAATATAGGCATAATAACAGATAAAATTATACATTACGCTCAAAGCGGAACATCCTTCTCGGAAAATGGCGGTATCATAAATATAAATACCGCTGATGCAAACCGTCTCACAGAAATTTCCGGAATAGGACCATCTACTGCGCAGAAAATAATCGAATACCGAAAGACCAACGGAAATTTTAAATCGGTAAACGAACTTCTCAATGTAAAAGGTATCGGTGAAAAAACACTTGCTAAAATTAAAGACAAATTATGCGTATAATAATTAAATTTGTATGAAAACATTGAAATTTACCCATAATAAGCACAAGAGGTGATTTTTATGGGTAATCGATATTTATTCGGAAAACCGAAGAGAAACAATGCAAGAAACGCAGTTATAACCGGAGCAGTAATACTATCCGTTGCTTTTGGAGTTTTTATGAATCTTGCTGATGAAGAAAGTCCTGACGATACAAACTTGATCGCAAATGCAGGTGTGGCAGTAAAAAACCAAAACGATGACGAAAAAATAAACAATGAAAATGAAGCAAAATCCAAAAATGATGTAGTAACGAGAAGCGGAGAAGCATATTATCTTTTGAAAGAAGCAGAAGGGCAGATTGAGCTCTATCATTATGATGAAAGCGGCAGTGAAAAATTTATCCGTATGACAGATATTCCTTTTTCACTCATATCTGCTGCAGATCAGGAACTTTTCAAACAGGGGATAGTTGTAAAAGATGAAAGTGAACTTGATAATATTCTGCAGGATTTTGAAAGTTAAGGGGGATTTTGATGAAGGTCTTGGCAAATCTTAAAAAGGC
>JAAWDW010000123.1 GCA_022793975.1 Bacillota bacterium | reverse complement strand
CGGATATAAAGAAGCAGTTTTATTTTTGAAACAATATTTCGATAAAATTAAATAAATTTAGAATAAGAACGGAGTTTTTGAAATGGAGCAGAAAAGAAAGACGATAAGATATGCATTTCAATCTTCTCTTCCTATAATGGCAGGATATATTGTACTGGGCATAGGATTCGGCATATTGCTGCAGAACGCAGGATATTCGTGGCTGTGGGCTGCAGCTATGAGTATCGCTATATACGCTGGCTCGATGCAGTATGCGGCCGTGGAGCTTCTCACAGGAGGCGCTTCGCTTGCGGCAGCGGCACTGATGACGGTGTTCGTAAATATAAGGCATTTATTTTACGGCATTGCGATGATTGAGCCTTATAAAGATGCGGGGCTGAAAAAGTCGTATCTGATATTCGCACTTACGGATGAAACATTTTCGCTTGTGTGCGCACCACAGCTTCCCGCAGGTATTGACAGAAAAGACTATAGTTTTTTCGTTTCACTTTTTAATCAGATATATTGGGTAACAGGATGTGTAATCGGTGCATTTTTGGGAGATGTTATACCATTTGATACAACCGGCGTGGACTTTGTGATGACCGCGCTTTTTGCCGTTATTTTTACGGAGCAGTGGGAGAGTGCTTCGGCAGCAGCAAAGAGAGCAGAGTGCAAAAATAAAAATATGCCTTATATAAAGCGTTTTGCGTTATACATTAAAAATGCCGCAGATGCGCATATCCCGGCGATCACAGGATTTACAGCTTCTTTGGTGTGCCTTCTTATTTTCGGTGCCGATGATTTTCTTATTCCGTCTATGGCGCTTATAGCGGTATTGCTTATCGCACTGCGCGGGAAGATTGAGAAAACGGATACCGATTTGCCGGCAGATACGTTAGAAAATGAAGGAGGCAGGAAATATGACTGAACCTCTTCATTCGCTTCTTTTGATAGCAGTTATAGCATCTGTGACAGCGGCAATCAGGTTTATGCCGTTTGCGGTGTTCAGAAAAGAAGCACCAAGCATTGTAATATATCTTGGAAAGGTGCTGCCGTATGCGATAATGGGTATGCTGCTTGTATACTGCTTCAAAAATGTTTCGCTGTTTACAGGTGCGCATGGCATTCCGGAGTTTATTGCTGTTGCGTTTGCAATTCTGATGCATAAATGGAAGCACAGCACTATAATTTCACTTGTCGGCAGTACGGCAATCTATATGACGCTTGTGCAGCTTGTATTTTGACCGCGCGGGGCGTGTATTTACGATTCGAACGGTGTAATTACTGCAGCATTTTTACAATAAAATGTACTTTTTAATAATACACTCAGCATAGCATAATATCCGTATACATTGAGCGAACTATAAACCAGGACGCAGGTGAGTGAAATTTATGCGGATGTTATGCTGCAATTCTAAAAAGTATGCTTTATAAAAACATTTTTACGAGTTCTTCTTTAGGACGATAGCCGATAGCTGTGTTTACAGCTTCGCCGTCTTTGAACAAAATAACTGTCGGAATACTCATAACTCTAAACTGCATTGCAAGTGCTACCTCTTCATCGACGTTGACTTTTCCGACTTTTATTTTACCGTCGTATTCTTCTGCAATTTCTGCAATAACAGGCGCGAGCATTTTGCATGGACCGCACCATGAAGCCCAGAAATCTACGAGTACGGGCTTGTCCGATTTTAAAACTTCCTCTTCAAAATTTGCTGATGTAACAGTAATTTCTTTCATAATAAAATTTCCTTTCTGGTTTTTATGATTTTTTCAAAATGACTTTAGTCAGTCGCGTGATTTATAATACAGCATACAGTGACAGTATCCTTCAAAATCCGGATCGGCTATTTGATCGCGAAATTCTTTGCACATACAGAGATTTTCATCGCTCTTTTCCAGACGGCAAGGACAGTATCCTCCGCGTGTTTCAAGACCTTCTTTAATAGTTTTTACTATTTCTTCATTTTCATTAAGCAAAATTTTCATAGCAGAAATTCCTTTCTTAAAGGCAGTATTTCATAATTATAAATATAAAGCAATGCTCGTACGGCGGTATTTTGCAATGTTCGTAAGATTGCATAAAATCGGTCCGGCATCCCTATATAATGAATGATACCACATAATTTGTATTTTAAAATGCTAAATGTTATGATAAAATATATTTAACAAAGAATGGGAGGTAAATACCTATGTTAAAAATAGCGCTTTGTCAAATGATGTGTTCGCGTAAGAAGACGATGGAGGAGAATAAGGCAGAAAATTGGGAAACCGCGGAAAAACTTGTAGCGGAGGCTGCAGCAGGTGGTGCCCAGATAGTAGTGCTTCCGGAGATATGGAACTGCCCTTATACAAACAAGTGCTTTGAGCCGTATTCGGAGACTGAGGACGGAGAAACGGTAAAACTTATGTCCGGCTGGGCGAAAAAACACGGCATATATCTTGTCGGAGGCTCGATTCCGGAGAGGAGAGACTGCAATATATACAATACGTGCTTTGTATTTGACAGAGAAGGCAAAATTATTGCGAAAAACAGCAAGACACATCTTTTCGACATAAATGTACCGGGAAAAATAAAATTTATGGAATCCGAAGTACTTACTCCGGGGGACGGTATAACGGTATTTGATACGGAATACGGAAGAATGGGTGTAGCTATTTGTTTTGATGTAAGATTTTCAGCGTTTATTCAGAAGATGGCAGATGAAGGTGCACAGCTTATATTCCTGCCGGCGTCGTTTAATATGACAACGGGTCCTGCACATTGGGATATTTCGATGAGAATGAGGGCTGTTGACAATCAGATATTTTTTGCCGCCTGTGCTCCTGCACGCTGCACGGAATCATCGTATGTAGGATATGGAAATTCGTGTGTGGCTGATCCATGGGGCGATTTTATAGCGCACGCAGATGAAACGGCACAGATACTTTATGCGGATATAGATTTTAACAGAATAGAAGAAGTAAGGGAGCAGCTTCCTATCGTGAGAAACAGAAGACCCGAACTCTATTAAAAAAGCAGTTTTGAAGAGAAATACATAAGCGGAAGCTCCTGTAATAAAAGCGTAAATTAAACGTAAACTTTCGGAAAAATAACTTTTCAATCTGTATACGTTAGTTTATAATTAGAGTTGGTAGATTATTATATTTTATAATCAGGAGGAAAGACGAATGAAAAAAGTATTAGTTGTTTTACTTGCACTCGTTATGGTATTCAGCTTCGCTGCCTGCGGCGGAGACGATGCTGATGTAAACGGCGGAAATAATGCAGCCGGCAATGATTATGACAGCATTCCTGATACTATGACTTCAGAAGACGGAACATACGAACTCGCTTTCGTAACAGACGTGGGACAGCTTAAGGACAGCTCGTTTAACCAGTTTACCTGGAACGGCGTTAAGCACTATGCCAGTGAAAACGGACTTTCGTATAAGTATTATCAGCCGGCAAACGGAAACGAAGCTACAGATGCGGACAGACTCGAAGCTATGTCATCGGCGGCTGATGCAGGCGCAAAGGTAGTAGTTGCGGCAGGATTCCTGCAGGCATCGGCCCTCCAGCAAGCGGCCGTTGCTTATCCGGATACTATGTTTGTATTTGTTGACGGATGGACGCTTCAGGACGATGCAGGCAACGATCTTGAGAATGTGGCTGCTGTTGTTTACCAGGAAGAGCAGGCGGGATATCTCGCAGGCTATGCTGTGGTAATGGAAGGATTTACTAAGCTTGGATTCTCCGGCGGAGGCGGCGGAACAAATCCTGCTTGTATCAGATACGGATACGGATTTGTACAGGGCGCCGATGCTGCGGCAGAAGTTAAAGGTGCCGATATTGAAATGAAGTACAGCTGGGAATACGGATCATCGTATTCGGCATCTCCTGACCTTCAGGCTATGCTCAACGGCTGGTATCAGGCAGGTACGGAAGTTATATTTGAATGCGGCGGTACTATGTGCCAGTCTGCGTTCTCGGCAGCTGCTGCTAACGATGCTTACGTAGTGGGTGTTGATACAGACCAGTCGGGAATGTCGGACACTGTTGTTACATCGGCTATGAAGGATCTTGCGGGTTCGGTTGAAGACGTACTCGCTGCTTTCTATGCAGGAAGCTGGACTGATTTTGGCGGCAAGTGCGTGACTTTGGGCGCTGCTGACGGAAGAGTGGGCATTCCTACAGATACTTGGTCACTTGAAAACTGGACTGTTGACGAATACAATACGATGTTTGAAGACCTTAAGTCGGGAAAACTCGTTGTTGACAATGCAGAGATTGCAGACCCAAGCACAGTTACATGGAATCACGTTACATTCGCAAACTAATTTGCGGCAAATAGTAAGAGGTTGAGATCAACCGATAATAAAAGGGGGAATTATTTATTCCCCCTTTTTGTAGG
>JAAWDW010000122.1 GCA_022793975.1 Bacillota bacterium | reverse complement strand
AGGATCGATATTTTGATCTTCGGCATATACAGCAATCTTTGTACGTGATCCTGCTTCTCTGGCAATACTTATTATTTCCACCGTGCCGTCCTGTATCTCCGGCACTTCAAGCTCAAACAGCTTTTTTACAAGTCCCGGATGTGAACGTGACAGGTATACCTGCGGTCCTTTATTCGTCTTTCTTACATCCATAATGTAGAGCTTAAGTCTTTCATTCACATCAAAATGCTCACCTTTTACTCTCTCGTTCGCCGAGAGTATGCCCTCTGTCTTGCCCATATTTATAAACAGAGTCTCATTTGATATCCTCTCTACCGTGCCCGTTATTATCTCGCCCTGTTTCTGAATATAATCATCGTAAACCATTCCGCGCTCTGCTTCCCTGATTCTCTGCACGACCACCTGTTTTGCGGTCTGCGCGGCAATACGCCCAAAATCGCGCGGGGTCACCTGATACTCGACAACATCGCCGATTTCGTATCTCTGATCTATTTCTCTTGCCTCTTCAAGAGAAATCTGGCAGAAATCATCCTCTACTTCTTCAACTATATCCATACGCATAAGCACATCTATATCTCCCGTCTCACGGTTAATATCTACACGTACATTCTGAGATGTGCCGTAATTTTTCTTGTATGCGGATACAAGCGCGGATTCGATAGCTTCAATGAGAACATCTTTTGAAATTCCCTTTTCTTTTTCAAGGTCTTCTATTGCTACCATAAACTCACTGTTCATTTCTTCTATTTATCCTCCTTAAACAATAAATCTGCTCTTTTGTAATTATTTTTGCTTAAAAAACAACTTTTAGTTTCGTCTTCGCAACTTTATCAAACGGAATATCTACTTTTTCGGTAATCGTCACAGCTTTTGATTTGGCCTTTCCTTTCGGCAAAGCCGACTGCACTTCCAGCGAAAGAATATCATCCGTCAGTCCTATAAGCACCCCTTCATACTTTTTCTTTCCTTCATAAGCAGCATAAAGGCTTACTTCCACTTCTCTTCCGGCAAAGCGTCTGTAGTCCTGCTCCCGGAGAAGCGTCCTGTCAAGTCCCGGTGATGAAACTTCAAGATAGTAATTTTCTTCTATTGGGTCTTCTTCATCAAGCCTATCGGAAAGATAGCGGCTTACAAGTTCACAGTCGTTTGTATCCACATACTCCGACTCCGCACCCTGCACCTTATCTATATATACTCTGAGAAATCTGTCTTTACCCTCTTTTACAAATTCGACATTGTAAAGTTCAAGCCCATTCTTCTTAAGAAAATTCTCAAGAAGCGTTTCCGCGAGCTCCGTAATCTTCACTTTTGCCATTACGTCCCTCCTTTAATTGCATACTTTAACTGTCAAAATCAAAATCTTAAAAACGAAAGAGTGGGTTTTTCCCACTCTTTCATAAACGCACCGATAAATTACTGTATTTATAATACCATAATAATCCGATTTTTGCAAGTTTTTTTTAGAATAAACCAAAATTTATTGTATCTTATCTAAAAAAGCGACAGCTGATCCGTCTCCGGCAGTCCTTTGAATATCCCGTGTTCCTTAAATGTCTCCGTCACCGATTTATTTATTCCCGACCTGCTCTGTGCTTCTTCTATCGTCTCGTAAGGTTTTTCTCTGTATGCCTCATAAAACTGTTTTGCCGCCTGCTCTCCGACACCGGGAAGCGCCACATACGGAAGAAGCACTTTACCGTCTCTTACCATAAACCGCATCGCCTGCGACTCACCAAGTACAGCGTCTGCGAACTCATAACCCCGCGCATACATTTCATATGCAACTTCAAGCACGGTCACTTCGTCTTCTTCTTTCTTCGTCATATTCTTGCCCTTGGCGGTAAGCGCATCCATCTTATCTATCACCGCCTGCTTGCCTCTGAGTATCGTATCCGCATCAAATTCTGACACTTTTGTCGTGAAATATGCTGCGTAAAATTCCGCCGGATAATATACCTTAAAATACGCTACACGGTATGACATCATTACATATGCAACAGCATGCGCACGCGGAAACATATATTTTATTCTGCGGCATGATTCAATATACCAATCCGGAACATCATTGTCGGCCATAAGCGCCGCATCTTCCTCCGTAACCCCCTTGCCTTTTCTTACCTTTTCCATAATGGTAAACGCCTTTTTCTTCGGCAGACCTTTTAATATAAGGTAGTTCATAATGTCGTCTCGTGTTGATATAACGTCCTTAATAGTCGCTTCACCGCTTTTTATAAATTCCTGCGCATTGTTTATCCATACATCGGTACCATGCGAAAGTCCCGAAATCCGCACAAAATCCGCAAAGCGGCTCGGATGAGTATCGTCGAGCATCTGCCGTGTAAATCTCGTTCCGAACTCAGGAATACCATAGCTTCCGTGAACAAACCTGTAATCCGGATCCTTTATATCAAGTGCGTCCGCATTCGCAAATATGCTGTTTACCTTTTCATCTTTAAGAGGTACATCGTTTATCGGATCGAGTCCTGTCATATCCTGAAGATGTCTTATGATTGACGGCACATCGTGGCCGAGTATATCAAGTTTTAAAAGATTTTGATCTATCGAGTGATAATCAAAATGCGTGGTGATTATTCCGCTGTCCACCTTGTTTGCCGGATACTGTACAGGACAGAATTCGTATATCTCATGATCATCCGGCACAATAATGATACCGCCCGGATGTTGGCTTGTCGTACGCTTTACGCCCTCACACCGTTTTGCAAGCCTGTCAGCTTCAAACTTATTTATCGGCAGTCCTCTCTCCTCGTGATACTTCATTACGTACCCATATGCTGTCCTGTCAGCAACCGTACCGATAGTACCTGCTTTAAATACATTTTTACTTCCGAAAATCTCATCCACATATTTATGTGCAATCGGCTGATATTCACCTGCAAAATTGAGGTCGATATCAGGTTCTTTGTCAGCCTCAAATCCAAGGAACGTCTGGAACGGTATCGTAAATCCGTCCTGTTTGTACTTAGTTCCGCATTTCGGACACATCTTCTCCGGCATATCCACACCGCAGTCATACTCTTCTTCATCACCCCACTCAAGATTTTTGCAGTTAGGACATATGTAATGCGGCGGCAGCGGATTTACCTCTGTTATTCCTGCCATTGTGGCCGCAAAAGACGAGCCTACAGATCCTCGTGAGCCTACAAGATAACCGTCTGACATCGATTTCTGTACAAGCATTTCAGCCGCCATATACATAACGGCATATCCT
>JAAWDW010000121.1 GCA_022793975.1 Bacillota bacterium | reverse complement strand
GCTCCGCGGATACGAAAACCGAAAACCTACACAGATGTCGGGAGGTCAGCAGCAGCGTGTAGGTATAGCAAGGGCGCTTGTGGGTATTCCCAAAATAATATTTGCTGATGAGCCGACAGGGAACCTTGATACACATACCACCAAAGAAGTTATGGAATTGATTGTGGCGGAAGTGCGGAAGCACGGGCAGACACTGATACTTGTAACACACGACAGGAGTATAGCAAATTATGCGGATAAAGTTGTTACAATACAAGACGGAAATGTTTTAAAAATAGAAGAAAGAGGAAAAGAAGGAGACGAGAGATGAAAGCGGAATTGAGACAAAAAATATTTTCTGTAATTATGGCAGTAGCGGTGCTTATGAGTACATTGGCAGTGCCTGCTTTTCTCGGTGATGTACCGGGAACGGACATAGCTGTATATGCGGATGAGTATACAGGTATCAGAGTAAGCAATGTCGGAGCGACAAATACAAGACAGGATGACGAATGCCAGATATCGCTTCAAGTAACAAATACAAGAGATGAGAAATTTTCTTTTGACGGAGCAAAGCTTGAATTTTCCAAGACAGAAGGGCTGACAATATCGGGCGGACCAAAAGCAACGGTTTCATTTAATAAAAAAGATGATCAGACAGAAGTGACATTTACTGTAAAGACAAATCGCTTCTGCGATACAGGTTCGCGTGATTACAAACTTGTTTTGACAAATGGCGGCGAAACCGTATATACATCCAGATATTTTAGCCTCACAATATCGCAGAATCTCGGAAACCCTGATGAAGACGGCACGCATGTAAATGCTACAGATATTTCACATTCGATATATCCGGAGAGCGGATTTGTTACGGGAAACGGCAACAGCATAAGTTTTCGCGTATATAATAACGGAAATTCTTCAATAAAGAATGCGCAGATTAAACTTGAACTTCCTGAAGGAATTTCGATAGACAACGGAAGCAATCTTAAGAATATCGGCACTCTGGGTATAGGAAAGAGCGCTGATGCACAATTTTCAATTCTCGTGGAAAAAGGACTTGAAAGCAAGAGTTATGTTATTTCTGCGGAAGTTATCGGTGTGAACGGTAAGAATGAGAGCGTTTCCATTAAAAAAGACTTTTATGTGCCCGTAACGGGAGACGGCAAGAAAAAAGATGAACCGAGCACAGTCGGAAAGCCACAGCTTATGGTAACGGATTTTACATACGGCGGTTCGTTTGTGCAGGCAGGTACACAATTCCCGCTTAATCTTTCACTTCTTAACACATCGAAAGAAACTCTTTACAATGTTAAGGTAACGGTAAGTTCGGAGGGTGATTTTGTACCTGTAAACAGCAATGCTTTTTATGTGGATAAGATAGATCCGTCGCAGACTTATAACAAGACAGTGCAGCTTTCGGCAAAGAATGATGCGGCGCAGCAGACGACGGCAATAACGGTAGCAATGAGCTATGAAAATGCGGATAAAGAAGCGTTTACATCGGAGGATACAATCTCAATACCTGTTACACAGAAGACAAGACTTGTTGTCGATGATATTGTGGCGCCTATGGAGTGCTATGTGGGAAATATCGGTTCGGCCGAAGTTGATTTTTATAATATGGGAAAAACAGTACTTTCCAATCTTCGTGTAAACGCAACAGGCAATTTTGATGTGTTTGAATCCAACAGTTACTATGCAGGAAATATGGAAGGCGGCAGAAATGACAGCTATAGCTTTACATTTATGCCGAGAGAAGCAGGTCCTATGGAAGGGGTTGTTACGTTTACATATGAAGATGCGGCGGGCAATCCGCAGTATCTTGAAATTCCGTTTACATTTGAGGCTCAGGAGATGCCGGTATGGGATGATGATCCAAGTATGTACGAAGAGCCAACCGTTGAGAAAGCTATTCCTTGGAGTCTTATAATTGCTGCTGGTGTGATAGTGGTACTTATAATTGTCGCTATTATCATAAGAAAAATATTAAAGAAGAGAAAAGAAAAAGCGCTGGAGCTTGAAGATATGGCTTTTGAAGTGCAGGATGACAAAGAAAACGTGGAAGACGGCGATAATAAAGACGCAGAAGAAGCGAAAAATGAAGAAGAAAACGAAGCCGGAGAGGATACGGAGAAAGAATAGAGGGCAGATATGAATTTTAGAGATTTACTTAGTCTCTGCGCCAAAAATCTTATGCGAAGAAAAACCCGTACCTTGCTTGCGATTGTAGGTGTTATGGTAGGTACCTGTGCTGTAGTGGTAATGCTTTCCATAGGTTTCGGTATGACGAAGAGTTATGAAGAGCAGATACAGAATTACGGTGATCTGCATATGATAAGGCTTTACAATTACGGAGGCGGAAACAGTTACGGGTCTACTTCTTCAAGGGACCAGCAGGGCGTGATAAGCGATAAAACACTTGCTTCGATTGAGAAAATGGACGGCGTTACGGCCGTGACACCGGTTGTGAGCACTTATATGAAAATCGGTATCGGCAAGTATGTTACACAGACGGAAATAGTGGGAATAAAACCGGAAGTCCTTGAAAAATTCAATTACGGACTTCAGGAAGGTCGTTATCTTAACAATGCAGATAAAGATGTGATGGTTTTTGGAAGCTATGTGCCTAAGTGGTTTTATAATCCTCAGAGTAAGAATTACGATAGCAAGGAGCAGGACGTAATTACCGATAAGATTATTCTTACCGCGGATTGGAATTACGGAGAAAAACCGCAGTCCGGGCAGACAGATGAAAACAAAATAGAGTATAAACAGTACAAGATAAAAGGTGTGGGCCTTCTTGAAGAAAAAAATGATGATCCGGATTACTGTGTGTATATGAATATTTCAAGAGTAGAAGAAATAGTAAAAGAAACGCAGAAAACAGAGGGACAAAAGTCTCTTACGGTGCCGGGCGCGGAGAAAACGTATGAGCAGGCATATGTATATGTGGGAGATATTAATGATACAGAACGTCTCTCAAAGGAATTAAAAGATCTTGGATATCAGTCGTCAAGTCCGATAGACTGGCTCGCTTCACTCAAAGAAACCGCCAATATGATACAGGGGATACTTGGCGGTATCGGCGGCATTTCGCTTTTCGTAGCCGCACTCAGTATTACAAATACGATGATAATGTCTATATATGAGAGAACAAGAGAAATTGGCGTAATGAAAGTAATAGGCGCGAATCTCAGGGATATTAAGAGATTATTCTTGATGGAGGCGGGAATGATAGGCTTTGTAGGCGGTGTCATAGGCGTTCTTCTGAGCTTGCTCCTGTCGCTGCTTATGAATACGGTGCTGAGAGATATTATAAGTATTGCGCTCAGCAGTTTCGGCGCTTACGGTACTACTATTTCGATTATTCCGTTTTGGCTTGTGGCAGCGGCGGTTGTATTTGCAACGGCGATCGGTGTATTTGCCGGATATTCGCCTGCAAAGCGTGCGATGAATCTTTCGGCGCTCGAAAGTCTGCGCAATGAATAAATCTTAGCAATAAATAAGTATTATAGAGAAGATATAAAATAATAAAGGAGAAAGCCCTTTGAGCAATGATGTTCAAAGGGCTTTTATTTATTTTAATATGTGTGCCGGCAGATGCCAACTATTTACCGCTTTGGTTTGTCGATTCTTCAATTTCCTCCTGAAGCGCTGCCAAAAACTTTTCTGCGGCCCCCGAAAATATTTGGTACTTGCGCCATGCGAGACTGTGGCTTGATTTTATGCGTGGTTCAAGAGGGCGGAAGCAGAGCTTGCTTTCCCATGACGTGTCAATGAGATGTTCAAGAGTAAGAGCATAGCCTATATACTCTTCTACCATTGCAGCGGCGTTGTATATAAGATTGTAGGTTGCAACTATGTTGAGATTTTCGCTTGGACAGCCGAACCAGCCTGAAATTTCGTTTTCGTTTAAAGCCTGACGCGAACATATTAAAGGCTGCGCGGTTAAATCGGAAGCCTTTATGCTTTCTTTTTCGGCAAACACGCTGTCTTTTCTTACAATCATACCCCATGTATCACTGCTGGGGAGCTTAATATAATCGTACTTGGAAAGATCGGTAGCACCGATAAATACTCCAAAATCGAGAAGTCCATTATCGAGTTTTTCGGAGACATCTTCGGCATTGCCACTGTAAAGATTTATGCGTATTTTAGGATACTTTTTGTGCAGTCGATTTACAGCACGGGCTATGAGGGACATTGCGCGGCTTTCGCCGCATCCAAGGTAAAGCTCACCGCTTATGCTGTCGTAGGCTTCACCGATTTCCGATTTCGTTTTTTCCATAAGAGTTACTATTTCCTCGGCTCTGCGCCTGAGCAGCTGTCCTTCTTCGGTCAGAGTTATTTTTCTGTTGCTTCTTATGAAAAGCTGAGTTCCCAATTCATCTTCAAGATCTTTAAGCTGCCGCGAAAGAGGGGGCTGTGTCATATGAAGTTGTTCTGCCGCGCTGGTAATGCTTCCTTCCCTTGCAACCGCTAGAAAATATTGTAATACCCTTATGTCCATATATGTTTTGTTATCCTCTCCGTATACTTAAAGTATGGCTCATATACACAGTATATCATACGAGCAAGCCAAATAATATACTTTTTTAGTATGGAAAGGCAGTTGCTATATGTATTTGATATCTAAAAAATATTGCGTTACAATGTGAGCATAGAAAAATGCATATGCAAAATCAAAGTCTGGATAATATGGAGGTTAAACTATGTATCGTAAACCGTTTAAGGATAAAGAGATTTCGGCTCTTGGATTCGGAGGACTCAGATTTCCTATGGAGGAGAATAATCCAAACCGTATAGACAGAGAAAAGGGTCAGCAGCTTATAGATGCTGCTATTGTGGGAGGCATCAATTTTTTTGATACAGCGTATACATATCAGGACGGAGATTCGGAAAGATTTTTGGGAGAAGCTCTTGCAAAATATCCGAGAGACAGTTATTTTCTTTCTACTAAGTTTTATGCGGATGCCGGTGTGACTATAGAAGAGGCATTTGAAACACAGCTTAAACGCTGTCAAACCGAATACTTTGATTTTTATTTGTTTCACAGTCTTGACGAAAATTTTATAAACTATTTTACGGACCCCCAAAAAGACTGCCTGGGATATCTTCTTAAACAGAAAGAAGCGGGAAG
>JAAWDW010000120.1 GCA_022793975.1 Bacillota bacterium | reverse complement strand
GTGCGCAATAACTATCGTGGTCGGTATGCTTGTGGATAATTCGATAGTAGTGCTTGAAAATATATTCAGAAGGCGCCAGGAAATGGGTGATGCGATGGAAGCTGCACGGCAGGGATCAAGTGAAATTTTCCTGGCGATAGTGGCTTCAACTTTGACCACAATAATGGTTTTCCTGCCTATAGCGGCAAGCGACGGAATAGCATCGGTAATGTTCAAAGATTTTTGCTGGACAATAGTGATTGCGCTGCTTGCGTCTCTCATAGTGTCGGTGACAGTAATACCGATGCTGTGTTCACGTATAATGCGCGGCACTATATCCACTGAATATATCCGTTTTGGAGACAGACGCTATAAATATAGATTTGTGAACAAATTCGGCGATTTCATAGAAAATGTGAAATATAAATATGAAAAAGGCATAAGGTGGGCACTCGGAAAGCGCAAGAAAATGCTCATAGCTTGCCTTTTGGTATTTTTTATTTCGCTGACGCTCATTCTGACGGTAGGCTTTGAACTTCTGCCGGCTTCCGATGAGGGCAGCGTAAGCATATCGGCGGAATTTCCGTACGGTACGCCGCTGGAAAAGAAAGACCGTATTATGAGTGAAATTGAAGATTATACACTGACACTGCCGGAAGTTAAACATATTTCTATGTCCACGGATTCGATAAGCAGTATGTCAACATCGAATAATGCGACTGTGACGATAACACTTGTAGAGAAGAGTGAGAGAAAGAGAAGTTCGGAAGAAGTGGCGGAAGAACTCGGAAAGGCTTTTGAAAGAATAACAGATGCGAAGATAGAAACTCAGGCATCGTCATCAGTAATGGGTATGTTCGGCTCAAGTGATATTAGTTTTATGATAAAAGGTCAGGATCGTGAGACTCTTGAAAGCATAGGATATGATCTTATAGATACGGTAAAAGCGCTTGATTGCGTGGAATCCGCAGCACTTGATGTTAAAGAAGGTAATCCGGAAATTAAAGTAAAGATAGACAGAACTGCGGCAGCTCATTACGGTATTACGGCTTATCAGCTTGCAGGAGGTCTTTCGAGTGCAATAAGCGGTACTACAGCAACAAGGCTTACAATTGACGGTACGGATATAGATGTAAACCTTTCTATGAATGAAGAAGTGTCGTCATCGGTTGAAAATATGAAGCAGATACAGATAACGGGATCTTACGGAATGTCTGTGCCTGTAGGACAGATTGCAACATTTGAATATGATAATGCGCCGAGCGTAATACAGAGAGATAATCAGACAAATTATATTACTCTTAATGTAAATGTATCGGGGAACAGCGCAACCGGTGGTTCAAGTGAAGTAATAAAAGCTGTGAATTCATACTTGTTCCCGGACGGTTATTATATAGAAGAAAGCGGTATATATGATCAGATGATGGAGGCGTTCGGAAGTTTGTTTGCAGCTCTTATTATAGCGATAGCACTTGTATTCCTGCTTCTTGCGGCGCAGTTTGAATCGGTAACGCTTTCGCTTGTAGTAATGATGGCCGTGCCGTTTGCAATGTCCGGTGCATTTTTATCGCTGTTCCTTACGGGAACGTCGCTTTCTATGACATCATTCCTTGGACTTATAATTCTCGTGGGTATCGTTGTAAACAATTCGATACTTCTCGTTGAATTTATCAAGCAGAATGAAGAAGAACTGGGCGTAAAAGAAGCGCTCGTGCAGGCAGGTATGATGAGACTTCGCCCTATTCTTATGAGCTGTACGACAACGGTAGTGGGTATGATACCGCTGTCGCTTGGACTCGGAGAAGGCGGGGAAATGCTTGCGCCGATGGCTATTTCAATCATAGGCGGACTTATAGCGTCGACGCTTGTAACACTGTTCCTCATTCCGATTTTGTATGATATTATAAATGATAGAAAAAATAAGAAAAAGCTCAAGGCAGATGAAAAGGCGGCACACACAGCGGAGCTCGAAGCTAAGTGGGCAAAGGAGGATGCTGTATTTGAATAATGAAAATGCAAAAAGAGAAAAGAAACGGGAGGAGATTACCAATGCGGCCTTCCGCCTCTTTATGCAAAAGGGGTACGCCAGTACTAAAATAGTTGATATCGCAAACGCCGTGAATATAGGAAAAGGTACGGTATACGAGTATTTTAAAAGCAAGGAAGATATTTTACTTGATGTTATAATTAACAATGTAAATGTAGAATTTGAATACTTGCCGAAAAAGATAGCGGAATATGATTCTTTTGATGATAAACTCAGAGCATATATAGAATTCGAACTTGCATTTAGTGAAAAATTCGGTAAATATGCTACTGAAGTCAAGCAGCTTGTAGTAGAGCCTGTGGATATTAAGCTATCAAAGGATATACAAAAGGCGATATTCGATCTCATAAAGCTTGAACACAGTGTTGTTTTTGATATTGTGGAATACGGAATGGGGGGGCATAAGATAAGAGCGATGAATAAAATGCTGGCAACCCATTTTATAGTCGGAATATCATCAACATACGCTGCCGTAAAGTGCGGACTGCCGTGCAGTCTGGGGCTTCCTATTCCGCCGGAATTTGTAAATGATATAGATAATTATACTATAGATAGTATTATTGACATTATAAAAAATGGGATTGGAGCATAGATATTTAAATAAATGTAGATTTTTCGCCGGTGTTTGCAGACTGTGAATGCCGGCGGATTTTTTATTATAAAATCACGGAAACTGTTGCAATAAACCGAAAACGGGGCTATACTCTATTGAGATAAATAAGGCTGATAACAGACGGAGGCTTAGGCAGTTATAAAATGAGCAGAAAAAAAGACACAAAAGGTAGCGAAAATAATAACGGAAATACCGAAAAGGAAAAACTGCAGAAAAAGGAAAGCACAGAGCTTATGACGGAAGGCAGCGTGTGGAAGT
This sequence comes from Bacillota bacterium, assembly GCA_022793975.1. Classification (GTDB taxonomy): domain Bacteria; phylum Bacillota; class Clostridia; order Peptostreptococcales; family Anaerovoracaceae; genus QAKD01. Next base: position 1,957 of record JAAWDW010000120.1, on the reverse strand, counting down.
GTATATTGTTCTTTTCTGTACCTCTGATACTCGGCAATCTGCTGCAGCAGATGTATAACACAGTAGATTCGATTATAGTCGGAAATTGTGTCGGCGACAGCGCACTGGCGGCGGTGGGATCAAGCTCCTCTCTTATCTATCTGCTCATAGCGTTCAGCCAGGGAGCGTCAGTGGGAGCAGGGATAGTTGTATCACAGTATTTGGGCGCAAAGGACAAAGAAAACATCGAAGCGGCTGTGCATACGGCGCTTGCAGTATCGGTGCTTCTCGGAGCTGTCCTTACGGCAGCGGGCATTTTCTTTACGCCTCAGCTGCTTATTTGGATGAGAACTCCTGAAGATGTAATGAAAGAATCGGTGCTGTACCTTAAAATATATTCCGGTGGTCTTATTTTTAATATAATTTACAATATGGCGGCAGGAATTTTAAATGCGGTGGGAAATTCAAAACGGTCGCTTCTTTATCTTGCGATAGCCTCCGCAGTTAATATAGCGCTTGATTTTATTCTCATACCGGGATTGCAGATGGGTGTCGCAGGCGCAGCGATTGCGACAGACTGCAGCCAGGCTGTATCGTGTATTTTGTCACTTGCATTTTTAATGCGCGTACAGGCAGATTACCGTGTAAGTCTGAAAAAGATACGATTTAAAAAGGCTATGGTAATAAAAATCGTAAAAATCGGACTGCCGGCAGGGATTCAAAATATGGTCATTTCGCTTTCCAATGTAATCATGCAGTCGGGTATTAACGGATTTGGCAAGAAGGCGATGGCCGGTTTTGGTGCATATATGAAAATAGACGGGTTTAATATTCTGCCGGTGCTCAGTTTCAGTATGGCGGCGACTACTTTTGTGGGTCAGAATTTCGGTGCGGGCAGTACAGAGCGCATGAAAAAAGGAATGAAAGCAACTTTGATTATGGGTCTTGTGTATACGGCTGTAACTGGTGTACTTCTTCTCATATTTGCACCGCAGATAGTAGGACTTTTTAATAAAGATCCGAGGGTAATAGAATACGGAGTACTGGCAACGCGTTATTTTTGTCCGTTTTATTTTATCCTGAGCATTCTTCACGGCCTTGCGGGTACGGTGAGAGGTACAGGAAAAACGATACCGCCGATGGTAATTCTTCTTGTATCTCTCTGCGTGTTCCGCATAGCGGCAATGAAAATTATCGTGCCGCATTTTGATGTTATAGACAGCATTTATATTTTATATCCGATTTCTTGGGCCATAGGTGCAGTTCTTATGATATTATATACATGGAAAGGGAAATGGCACGACGCTTGGTAGGTATATATGGAACAGAGAACTTTTTTTGAAAATGAAGCGAGCCAGCCGTTGGCGGCGAGACTGAGACCGCAGACTATAGATGAATATGTGGGCCAGCAGCATCTTCTCGGAGAGGGCAAAGTGCTGCGGCGTCTTATCGAGAACGATAATATTTCATCGATGATTTTTTGGGGACCGCCGGGAGTCGGCAAAACGACACTTGCACGGATAATTGCCAATAGGACCAAATCCGCTTTTATAGATTTTTCAGCGGTGACAAGCGGCATAAAAGAGATAAGGACGGTAATGCAGCAGGCCGAGAACAACAGGCTTTACGGAGAACGTACAATCGTGTTTGTAGATGAAATTCACAGGTTTAACAAAGCACAGCAGGATGCTTTTCTGCCGTTTGTGGAAAAAGGCAGTATTGTACTTATCGGTGCAACTACCGAAAATCCATCGTTTGAGGTGAACGGGGCGTTGCTTTCACGCTGCAAGGTGTTTGTAATGCAGGCGCTTTCGGCAGATGATATTGTACTGCTGCTTTCGCGTGCGCTTAAAGATGAGCGCGGATTCGGCAGTCAGAATGTGAATATCACGGATGATGCGGTAGGAATGATAGCTGCCTTTGCAAATGGTGATGCGCGTACTGCGCTTTCCACACTGGAAATGGTGGTGCTGAACGG
>JAAWDW010000119.1 GCA_022793975.1 Bacillota bacterium | reverse complement strand
GAGCTTTCTTCTTTCATCGAATTCAGCTCTCATCTTTTCTGTTTCACCACGCTTAGGCGCCTCGTTAAGAGCCACTGTACAAGCTTCAATGATGAAGTCAGCCATACCTGATACCTGATGTCCTGCATGGAGGTAGAGAGGTTCGAAATACTGTTCCGGAGTGATTACATATCCGATTCTCCAGCCTGTCATAGCGAATTCCTTTGAGAAGCCGTTAATAATGATAGTCTTATCTCTCATTGTATCAAACGCAGCAGGCGAACTTGCCTTTACTCCGTCATAAACGAGTGTAGCATACATTTCATCCGAACAGATAAGGAGATCCTTGTCCTTAACGAGTTCACCGAGTCCCTTGAGGTTTTCGTCAGTGAGAACCGAACCGATTGGGTTTGAAGGTGAGCAGATAACGATCATCTTTGTCTTGTCAGTGATGAGGCTTTCCATTTCCTTAAGGTCAATCTGGAACTTATTTTCTTCCTTAAGCTTGTATTCCTTTACAGTAGCACCGCAGATTTCGCCGATGATTCTGTAGATGTTGTACATTGGGTTAGGGATGATAACTTCATCTCCAGGATTGAGGAAAGTAGTAAGTACGAGGTAAGCAGCCTGTGCTCCGCCGTGAGTCGAGATAACCTGACCAGGATTAAACTTAAGACCTGTTTCTCTTTCATACTTATCAACTACAGCCTGCTGGAAAGCCGGAGTTCCGCAGTAATCAGTATACTTTGTGTGATTGTCATCGATAGCCTTCTTAGCAGCCTCTTTGATGTACTCAGGAGTATTGAAGTTTGGTTCACCGTAAGTAAATCTGATGATTCTCTTACCGGAAGCTTCAATTGCGTCCATCTTCTTACTTGTCATTCTGATTTTGGACATTTCGAGCTTGTTCAGTCTATCCGCTTTTTTCATTGTTGTAAATCCTCCTTACAATATCGAAAGTTTAATGGAATAATTTCCTTTATTATTATCATTATAACCTCTAAATCATTTTTACGCAAGTGCAATAAATAACTTATTTTTGCACTTTTGCGATTATTCATAAAAAGCACAATCCGCATAATACACGAGTAAGAATCAAAGATAAAACTCTTGTAATCTGCTTCAAAAATATCATCGATAAATTCATATTGCACGTTTTGACCACAAACAGAACGTATTTCAACTGCGGAAAACATCTGACAGTACAATTTTACCTGTAATCGCGCCCACCCGCAGCATATTCGTTCATACAGATATCCAGGACTCCTCGCGCGGGCTGTATGAGCGCATCTTCATAGTGACATTTCCACATAACATTCCTATCCATTTGCCCGTTCGTTATGCCGTCAACAGTCTCACCGCTTTTTATCGGCGCATTATTTTTATAATTATATAAAAGAAGGTTATATGCGTGATTTACTACCCAGTTGGGGTCCATACCTCTAAAATGATACTGTAAATCAGGCAAAAACAACGTGCTCATTCCCAGAGTATCAATAAGCATATCATTGCTGTTTGCAATATTAAAGAAACGTACATTGACAGCAAAGTAAATAAAACGGTCATCCCTCGGTATCCGGTGATTTACTATCTTGTCCCGCGCAAACATTTTACCCGAAGTCTGGAACATTACGGCTTCACACTGCGGATATATTTCTATAAGCGCTTCCATAAAATCCATAAGCATATTTGCACGGTCTTTATAATCGTTCATCGCGCCTGCAAGCATATCCGTTGCTACCACGTGATATTTGCACTCTTCAAGAATTTCTTCACTGTTTTCACAGTCCCACATCTGGCTTTTCGTTATTTCATCTATATGGTAAGCATCCGTTTCTATACATTCCATAACCATAAGCTGCGGCGGCATTGAGCCGTCTTTGAATTCTACTTTGTATTTCTGAGGCGAAAATCCCGCGACTTTGCTGTCATAGCAGAAACACTCTGTCTGTCCTAGATGTTCCGCCATAATTTCCGTCATTTTTTCGCGCGGCGGCATTATGCATTTTTCTTTCATAAAAAGATGAATAACAAATACCAACCCCGGTTGTTCCCTACGACTCAGGTCCTGCTGAATTATCTTTTTGCTGAACATTCCCAAATTAAGCCTCCTTGTAAATGACACTTAGAACATCTCGTCATTTTGATTTCCTGTGTATTTGCTTTATTTTTTCAATTAAATAAATGTGATGATTTCTGCTGTTTCTTTTCTTACCGGTGCCTGTGGCTCTATGTTCGGATACCCGATAGGAATTACCGCTGCTACTTCCTGATTTTCCGGAACGTCTATCACATTTTTAATCTCGTCTTCATCAAAATATCCCATTATAACTGTGCCTAGTCCTTTTTCGTGCGCTGCAAGACAGAATGTCTGAGCAGCAATGCCCGCATCGAACATCTGCCATCCGCCGCCTTTTTTCGTCGAAGGAGTACCATCACTATCAAAGCCGGCAATACCCTTGACATATGTGATAACTACAACCGCAGGTGCATTTGCCACAACTTTACTGTTGTATGCAAAATTAGCCATACAGCTTTCTTCCGCAATTTCCGCAATTTTTTCTGCGCTGTCAATTACTATATATCTTGCCGTCTGTGTATTTTTCCACGAAGGTGCAAAGCGTGCCGCATCCACGATTTCCTTTATCACTTCACGCGGCACTTTCTGCTCCAAGAATTTCCTTATACTTCTTCTTTCTTTTATACCTTTTATGAGTTCCATATCCGTTCTCCTTCCAATTTTCTTTTCAAAATTTCCCGACCGTAAAATTTTATATTGCTTTTGACATCATTATAACACATATATAAACTTGCTGCAGGCGGAAATTCACTACCCATTGAATTTTCTGCCAATTTTACATAAAAAGAACAAGTACTTATATGTAAATCCGAAAAAAAAATCCATAAAGCATTTTGTCATCATATCAACACTTTACATATCATCAGCCTGTGGTTATCGTTCCTGCTGCTGTTGCTGCATATTTTTTCATATGATATAATATCTGTAAAACTTAGCCTTACTGCGGCAAAATACATATAATTTCCGATTTCTCGGATAGATGCTTGTGAAATTAAAAGGAGGAATTTATTATGAAAATGGCTGTTATTTATCATTCAGTTACCGGCAACACCAAAAATATGGGCGAACTTATCGTTAAAGGAATGAACTCCATCGATGGTATAGAGGCCCAAGCTTTCGGCATCGACAATGTAGATACCGAATTTGTCAAAGAAGCAAAATGCATAGTATTTGGCTCACCCATTTATATGGCGCATATCAGCGGAGAGATGATGAACTATATGCTGGCAGAAGCGGGCAAGCTTGGACTCGCGGGAAAAATTGTAGGAGCATATGCGACCGCTCAATATGTTCATGGCGGAGCGGAACTCGGCATTCGTGAAATGCTTGACCACTGCATGACTCTTGGCGCGCTTGTCTATTCTGGCGGCGGCGCTTGCGGCAGTCCCGTAATTCATCTC
>JAAWDW010000118.1 GCA_022793975.1 Bacillota bacterium | reverse complement strand
GAATTATGGGCAGCAGGGAATTTTCATGGGATGGTATATATAATTTCTTCACCAAAAAGAAAAGAAAGAAAACTGCCGGCGCAGCGGAAGGAGGCGGCGAAGCTTGAGTAAAGAAAATGTACTTAAAGTGTGTGACCTCACGATGCAGTTCGGAGGCGTTGTAGCAGTAAACAACCTCAATATGAAGGTAAACAAAGGCGAAATTATAGGGCTTATAGGTCCTAACGGAGCGGGAAAGACGACTGTATTTAATATGGTGACAGGTGTGTATGCACCGACAAACGGAGCAATTTACTTAAATGATAAGCTTGTGGCGCAGAATCATCCTCATGGTAAAATGAAAGAAATATATAACGGTCTTAACGCCGGCAAGTACACAGGTTCACTGGCGCCGACTCCGGATAAGATAACGAAAATGGGTGTTGCGAGAACATTTCAGAATATAAGGTTGTTCAAAGAGCTTACAGTTTTTGAAAATGTACTCATCGCCAAGCATATGAATATCAAGGCTAACCTTTTTTCGGCAACGATGATGATAAACAAAAAAGAAGAAAAGCGTATGCGTGAGGAGACTATGGAGCTTCTCAGGATACTCGATCTGGAAAAAAATAAGGATGATATTTCAACATCGCTGCCTTACGGTAAGCAGAGGCATCTTGAGATAGCAAGAGCGCTGGCAACAAAACCGCAGCTTCTGCTGCTTGATGAGCCTGCGGCGGGAATGAATCCGCAGGAATCTGATGATCTTATGCATTTTGTAGGCAGGATAAGAGATGATTTTGACCTTTCCATACTTATGATAGAGCACCATATGCAGGTAGTAATGGGTATCTGCGAAAGAATCTATGTACTCGATTACGGCACGCTTATTGCGGAAGGCAATCCGCAGGAAGTACAGAATAACCCTAAGGTTATAGAAGCGTATCTGGGGGTGGACTAAAATGCTTAAAATTGAAAATTTACATGTATATTATGGCGGAATCCACGCTCTGCGGGGTATAAATATGGAAGTTGCCGATGGCCAGATAATATCGCTCATCGGTGCAAACGGAGCAGGTAAAAGCACGACATTGAAAGCTATAATGAGCCTTGTCGGCAAACCTGAGGGATATATCGAATTTAACAGTGTTGATATTTCTAAGATGAATACAAGAGATGTGGTAAAACAGGGTATTGTGCTCTGTCCTGAAGGCAGACGCGTATTTCCGGATCTTACGGTAGACGAAAATCTGACAATGGGCTCTTATCTGAGAAAAGATAAGGCAGATATAAAAAAGGACAGAGAATGGGTGTATGAACTGTTTCCGCGTATGAAGGAAAGGGAGTGGCAGCTTGCGGGCACGCTTTCAGGGGGGGAGCAGCAGATGCTTGCTGTAGGAAGAGCGCTTATGGCTCGTCCAAAACTCCTCATGCTTGATGAGCCTTCGCTCGGACTTGCTCCGCTTATTATCAAAGATATATTTGAAATTATCAAAGAAATAAACAATTCGGGAGTAAATGTTTTGCTCATAGAGCAAAACGCGAAAGCAGCGCTTGAGATATCTGACTTTGCTTATGTAATGGAAACGGGTACGATTACGATGTCAGGATCGGGGCGTGAACTTCTAAATGATGACAGAGTGCGTTCTGCGTATCTCGGAGAATAGGGAGAAATGTATTGAGACTGGGATTAAGACTGAAAATAGCTATATCGACGGCGATTATTGCAGTGACTTTGCTTTCGCTTACGGCCTGTGATACATACGATGCTTTTTACAGGGAGTTTGTGGATAAAAGCGAGGAAACTTACGAGACTGTAAAAATAGGTGTGTTTGAGCCTCTTTCGGGAGCGGACAAGGAGTTTGGCGAACTTGAAATAAAAGGAATCGAGCTCGGACGCGAGGTGTTTCCGACTTGTATGAAGAAAAATGTTGAACTCATATATGCGGATAACAAGTCTGATATATACGTTGCCGAGGAAGCAATACAGGAACTTATAAAGAAAAAGCCGGCGATAATTCTCGGAAGTTACGGCAATGTATATTCGCTCGTGGCGGGGAAATATATAGAGGAAGCACAAATACCGACGATTGCGGTTACAAATAAAAATCCGCTGGTTACAAGCAATAATCCGTATTATTTCAGAGTTTGCTTTATAGATTCGTATCAGGGAGTGGCGCTTGCCAAATATGCCGTGGAGTCTATCGGAGCAGCATCTGCGGCGGTGATGCGCCCGCGTAATGACGATCTGGCGGCGGCGCTTGTTTCGGCGTTTGAGGATAAATTTGTGCTGGACAGCACAAATCCGTCGGCGATAGTAAAAACCGTGGAATATACGGCGGGAGATACAGATTTTTCATCGCAGCTTTCGCAGATAAAACAGTCGGGAGCGCCTGTTGTATTCTTGCCGGCAAATGAAACGGACGGGGCCGCGATACTTGTACAGGCAAAGGAAATGGGAATAAACGCTGTATTTCTCGGTACTGAGGCGTGGGATACCGAAAGCTTCATAGAAAAAGCAGGAGATGCGGCAAAGCTGGCGGTGTTTTCTACCGTATATGATGCTGAAACAAGTGTAAATAGCACTACAGAGCTGTTTCTTCGTGCTTACAGAGAGAAATATGGAGAAGATGCAGTGCCGGAGCCTGAGGCTGCCCTCGGATTCGATGCATATATGATAGCTGTGGCCGCGCTCGACAAGATAGGGACTGTGCGGGACGGAGATTTGCTGAGACTGAGCTTGCAGTACACATTTCAACATCCGGGCGCATCGGGAAATATTACGCTCGGCGCGGGCGGGGATCCTATGAAAACAGTTATTATAAAAGGAATTATAAACGGACAGGCACACAATATATATACTATGGAGCCTGCAGTAGTAAATCCTCTTGATATTATCGGGCAGACAGGAGATATAGGAGCTGTGCAGGAATGAGCTTTGCAAAATTGAATTTATTTTTGCAGATTGTTTTATAAAATTGAATGGGATATTGAAAACTTGTATGGGAAATAGTATAATATATAAGCAGTAAAGAAAAGGAGTAATAAAATGGAACAGAAGATTAAAGAAGCGCTTGAGCAGATCAGACCTATACTTCAGAGAGACGGCGGAGATATAGAATTTGTGGACCTTACGGATGATATTGTACATGTAAGACTTCAAGGTCACTGTGCGGGATGTCCGGGTGCAAGGATGACGATAAAAGGCGTTGTTGAAAGAGTGATACAGGAAAGCTGCGGTGAGACTTTCACGGTAGAAGCCGTTGATTAATATGAAAAAGAGAAATAAGCTTATATACACCGTAATAGGTTTGGCAGTAATAGTGGGGGCGCTTGCGCTGTTCCCACTATTTTCGCATGAAGAGAGCGAAGATGGTCTTTATGCTGCAAGCGGCAGTGCCGGCCGTATAGAGGACGGTACAGGCGCCGGAGATGCGGCTTTGGCAGAGCCTGATATTATAAGTATAGATATTGCTTGTGTGGGCGATATAATGGCTCACACATCGCAGGTGCAGTCGGCAGCGCAAGGTGACGGCACATACAGCTTTGCCGATAATTTTGAATATGTGAAGAAATACATAAAAGCGGCTGACATTGCGCTCTGCAATGTGGAAACGACTTTCGGCGGTCCGCCTTATAGCGGATATCCGGCTTTCAGTTCACCGGATGCGCTGGCTGAAAACCTTGCGGAAGCGGGTTTTGATGTGGCGCTTACAGCTAACAATCATATGTATGACCGCGGCGGAAACGGGATAGTGCGTACGGTTGAGGTGCTTAAGGATAACGGATTTGTAACAACAGGAAGTACGACAGACGGCATATCCCCGCGCTATGCAGTGATAAATGTCAAAGGTGTGGATATTGCGGTCATATCGTACACATACCAGACTCCGTCTCCGGACGGCGGTGTTTATCTTAACGGTGTGCGGCTTTCTTCCGAAAACAGTGTACGTATAAATTCTTTCGGATATGAAAATATAGATGCCGAGCTTTTAAAGATAAAGGCCACGGTTGATGAAGCAAAGAAAGCAGGCGCTGAAATTGTCGTGCTTTATTATCACTGGGGCGAGGAATATCAACTTTCGGCAAATAAGTGGCAGAGATATATGGCTGAGAAGTCGGTTGAAATGATGGATATAGATATGATATTTGCATCGCATCCGCACAATCTTCAGGAAGCGGAGTATGTAGACGGCGTGCCTGTATTTTTCAGTATGGGCAATTTCATATCAAATCAGAGAGTAGAGACGCTCGGTGCAGACAAGCGTTACACGGAGACGGGTGTTATTGCACAGGTAAAAGTGGATTACGACAGGGCAAACGGTGTTATTGCGGGTACGGAGATGTCTGCCGTACCGACATGGGTGGACAGATATTCTGCCGGTGGAAAGACGATGTACTCGGTAATACCGCTTGACGATGAACTTGAAACAAATGCGGTGCTTGCACAGTCGGGACATCTTACAAGAGCGAAAGGAGCGCTTAATGATGCAAACGGATTACTTAAAATTGATTGATGAATACAAAGATGAAATGATAGAGACGCTTTGTGAACTTGTACGCATAAAAAGCGTTGAAGAGGAGCCTGTTGAGGTTCCGGAAAAAGGACTTCTGCCGTTCGGAGCAGGTGTACAGGAGGCATTTGAATATATGCTTGTCCGCGGCAGCGCTGATGGATTTGAGACAGAAAATGTTGACAATTACGGAGGTCATATAGAATTCGGCGGTTATGAACTTGATGGAGAAGGAAATATAATCGGCACTTCCGATGAGATAATGGGCATTCTCGGACATCTTGATGTAGTACCGGAGGGGGAGCTTTCGGGCTGGGATTTTGGACCTTATGAGGGTGTTGTCAAGGACGGTAAAGTGTACGGGCGTGGTACGGACGATGATAAAGGAGCGACGCTGGCAGCGTATTTTGCTATGAAAGCGCTTAAGGATTCGGGCTTTGTGCCGGCTAAGAAAGTGCGCTTGATACTAGGACTCGATGAAGAAACAAACTGGAACGGAATGAGGTATTATCTATCAAAAGTGAAAAAGCCGGATTTTGGATTTACACCTGATGCCGATTTTCCGGCGATAAACGGAGAAAAAGGCACTCTTGTGTTTGAAATAGCTAAAAAATTTGGAAAGAATGTGAATAAAGGTCTGGAACTCCGCAGTATAAGCGGCGGCAGTGCGCCGAATGTAGTGGCGGATTTCGCGAGAGCTGTGGTGCGTGATGATATTTCGGGAAATTATGATAAGATAAAGGAATTGGCGATTGCATTCAGAAACGAGACGGGCTATAAACTTGCAGTTAAAGGCATTGGAAAGAGCCTTGAAATTACTGCGGGCGGTGTATCCGCACACGGAGCTACACCGTGGGTCGGGCTTAACGCTGTTTCGGTGCTGATGATGTTTCTCGGCAGGCTTGATATCGTGAACGAAGATGCGGCGGAATTTGTTGAGTTTTATAATAAATATATAGCTTTTGAAACAGACGGGACAAGTATAGGCTGTGGGTTTTCCGATGAACAGTCCGGTAAGCTGGTATTCAATATAGGAATGATAGAAATGGACGCAAAGGCTGTAAGGCTTACGGTTAATGTGCGTTATCCGGTGACTGTCGATGCGGATGCGGTGTATGATGGAATGATGCCTGTGCTCAATAAATACAATCTGGGTGTAATAAAAGAAAAAGATATGAAGCCTATTTATATGGAACCTGACAGTCCGTTTATTACAACATTGATGGATGTATACAGAAAACATACGGGAGATACGGAGAGCAAGCCGCTTGTGATAGGTGGCGGCACTTATGCCAAGGCGTGTGAGGGTATTGTAGCTTTTGGTCCTTTGTTTCCGGGGGAGCCTGAGTATGCGCATCAGCCGAACGAGTGCATAAAAATTGAGAATCTTGTACTTGCGGCTAAGATATATGCGGACGCTATATACAGACTGACAAAGGCGGAGTAGATCACAGATGCCATTTTTGCGGTTTGACAAATCGAATGCGTCAGTGTATAATTGGTTCGTATAAAAGAATATTGTGTTTCAGGGCGAGGTGAAATTCCTCACTGGCGGTGATGCACGCAGACGTTTTGTATCTTAATTTTGACAATGCAGAAATTTTTTGTGTGACGAGTCCGCGGGCTTTGATATATTATGTATCCTTGCAGAACGGGTAAGATCCCCGTACCAACGGTAGAGTCCGGATAAAGAGAAACTAAATATGCGCCGGAGGTTTTAATTGTTTTGTGATAGACAGGCGGCGTAGACGTGCACAATCGCAGATGAATGTGTATATGATATGTGTTTTGGCCCTGAGCTTTGCCCGGGGCTTTTATTTTGCCTGCTTGCTGCAAAAATTTTGTAAAGACGACCGCGTATTGGCGAAGCGAAGATTTAGAAGCTGAACATATGTAAGAAATTTAGAATTAAGGGAGAATAAAATGGAAAAGCAGAAAAATTTGAATAAACTTGCGAAAATGGCGATGTTGGTTGCAATTTCGGTAATACTGGTATCAATCGTACATTTTCCTATATTTCCGGCAGTTGCATTTCTCGAATATGATCCTGCTGATATTCCGATTTTGATAGGAACTTTTGCTTTTGGACCTATAGCCGGTCTTATGATTACGGCTGTTGTGTGTGTTGTGCAGGGTGTGACAGTGAGTGCAGGGAGCGGAGCGTACGGCATTATAATGCATATGATAGCGACCGGCGCCTTTGTGCTTGTCGCAGGGCTTCTTTACAGGCATAAGAAGACGAAGAAAGAAGCTATTATTGCGCTGGCGTCGGGAACGCTTACAATGGTAGTTGTAATGTATTTTGCAAATCTTGTGATAACGCCGATGTTTACAGGCTGGCCGGTTGAGGCAGTAAAGGAGCTGATGCCGTTTATACTTGCATTTAATGCGGTTAAGGCAGGATTGAATTCGCTTGTTACTTTTTTACTGTATAAGCGGATTTCCGGATTTTTACACAGATAATAAAACACCCGGTCTTCGGACCGGGTGTTTTATTATCTGGCAAATTGCAAATTGTGCTCCGCTTATAAAGCGGATTTTTATAAAATCTAAATTTCAATTTCGTTAAGTTTGAGGATCGATAAAATGTAAATTTTAAGAGACATTTTGAATGAATCTATGCTGTAATGTTCATCAGGCTGGTGTGCACCGCCATGTCCGGGCGCCATCGGAAGCTTCGGCCAGCCAAGTCCGGGACCGAATGAAATAGCGTTAGGAAGCTTTCTTGCATAAGTACCGCCGCCCATTGTATAGGCTTCTTTGTTTTCACCGGTAAGCTCGTTGTAGATGTCGGTGAGCATTGAAACTGCAGGGTGATTTTTGTCAAAAGCAAAACCTTTGTTGTCGTTGTACCATGCAAGTTTACCTCCTGAAGTACCGACTGCGTTTGTAATGCCGGATGTGATTGCTTCACCCGTATCGCTTACAGGATAACGTATATTAATGTTGAGTGTAAGAATACCGTTTTTTAAATGGAGCATTCCGGAATTGCAAGTGAGTATGCCTGTAACATCGTCTTCAAATTCAATGCCGTATGCTTCGCCGTGACAGGTGCCGGCAGCGTTTTCTATGAATTTGAATATCGGCGTGAGTTTTTCATCGAGCAGGTTATTTGCAAGCAGATAGCTTGCCGCACTGTTGATTGCGTTCTGTGCACCTTCCGGCCATGCGGCATGCGATGAAGTGCCTTTACAGTTCAGCGTGATGATATCGCCGTCAATGCTCGGAGTCACCCATTCTGCAGCAGGCAGATCGGTTACTCCGTTTATATTCTTTATTTTTACAACTGCTTTGTCCGGTACGACATTTGAGGCAATGCCGCCATCAAACGAGATCAGGTTTGTGCCGGAAGCATCCCACTCTATGTTTGCTTCATAAATACCCTTTTCGGCATAGCATACAGGAAAATCAACATCGGCTATGAGTGAGAGATCGTTCGGCTTATAGTGTTCAAGATAATATTTAGTGTCTGCCATTGTAGTTTCTTCACTGCATCCGAGCATCAGTTTTATCTGATAATTTAGAGGAATATTGTTTTCTTTGAGAAATTTTAAAATATAGAGGGTCATTACGGCAGCGGCTTTGTTATCACTGCATCCGCGACCAAATATATATCCGTCTTTGAATTCACCTGAATAAGGGGGGAATGCCCAGTCGCTTTCATCACCTTCAGGAACTACGTCAAGATGCGCCCAAACGGCAATATCTTTTTTATTTTTATCGCCGATAGATACGCTTCCGCAGTAATATTCGTAATTTTCTGTATCAAATCCCATACTTTTACCCATTTCGAGGGCTTTGTCAAGTGCATCACGACAGCCTTGGCCGAATGGCTTTACATCTGTATTGGGATCGGCGATACTCTTGATTCTGACAAGTGTCTGTATATCGCGTATGTAATTCTGCTCGTTTTCAGCTATAAAAGCATCAATTTTTTCAATAAGCTTATCCATAATTGAGTTCCTTTCTTTTTACCGCTTGTCGCATGCGTTTTTAAGGGAAAAACTATTTCATTTCTGCGGATATGCGGTTTTAAATTATTTTGTTTAATTTTTACGACAGCGTCGTATTAAATCAGCTGAAACTATTATATACCATAAAGCGTATAAAGAAAACAAAAAATCAAAAAATTCTGATTTATATTTTGTACACATAATATTTTTTATATATTTCTATTTTATGCCGATTATATTCTGAGATGAAGAATAGTGCGCTATTTTGTGAAAACGTGAATTTTAAGCAAAAGGGTTTTGAATAAAGGATTTTTGTGATAAAATAAAGTGTTAATAACAGAATTGGTGTGAGAACATATGAGAAAAGTCTGTAGGGTATGAAAACTAAAATAAATTTTAATGAGAAAATTATTATAAAAAATGAAAACGATACGCGTCTTATAGGGGCTGCACTTGCAGAGGGAGCAAAAGCAGGAGATGTGATTGCGCTTGTCGGAGATCTGGGAACGGGAAAAACTACGCTTACAAAATATATTGCGGAAGGGCTCGGAGTGGAAGAGGAAATAACGAGTCCGACATTTACGGTAGTGCAGGAATATCATTCGGGTAGAATACCGCTTTATCATTTCGATATTTATAGAGTGAATGATGCTGATGAGCTTTTTGAAATAGGATGCGAGGAATATATATACGGAAGCGGGGTTTCTGTAGTTGAATGGGCGGACTTATGCTGCGGAATTATTCCCGACGGGGCTGTCATAGTACGTATAGCATACGGTATGCGCGATAATGAAAGAGTGTATGAATTTCTGCGGAAGGGAGAATAGCAGATGTATATTTTAGCAATAGAAACCACAGGCCCGCACTGTTCGGCAGTACTCATAGACGAAAACGGAAATGTGATGGAGAAAAGTTCGGGTGGAACACTTAATCATTTGCAGAATCTTTTGCCTATGGTAAAGCAATTGCTTGATGATTGTAAATTGCAAATAGACGATGTAGCAGCGGTTGCAGTATCCTGTGGGCCCGGTTCATTTACCGGTATTAGAATAGGAGTGACTACTGCAAGGGCGCTTTGTCAGGCGGTGGATAAACCGGCAATAGCAGTGCCGACACTTAAAAGCTTTGTGTATCACGGAAACTTGGCGGAGTGCGGAAACAGCGGCGCTGCTGCAGCTTGCACTTTGGACTTTGGCAGAATTGCGGTACCGATTTTCGATGCGAGAAGAAATCAGGTGTACGGCGGAGCATATGTAATGCACAGAAACTTTGCAAGGACAAACGGAGTATGCAGTGAAGCTGATTTTGCAGTTTTGGGCAGCGGCGAGATAGTAGAGATTGTGCGCGGTGGCGCGTATATGCTGGATGAGTTTTTGGAGCTTTTTGCGGAAGCATTTGCCGAATGTGCGGATATAGATGCGAACGGACAATTTTGCGGACCGGATGCGGCAGAAGTTGTTTTTTACGGCGACGGATGCGAGAAATACGGCGATACAGTCCTTGAATTTTGCCTAATGCATGGCATAAATGCCTCTGTATGCGGAGAAACGCAGAAAGCCTCATCGGTGGCGCGGCTTGCTCTCGATATGTATAACGCGGGTGAACTTTTGGCATACGGACAGCTGCTGCCTGACTATATGAGAAAAGCAGAAGCGGAGAGAAAGCTGGAAGAAAAAATGCGTGAGGATGAGGGTAGAAAGCAGGTGCCGGAAGATGGAAGGACAAGAAAATAAGCTTATAATCAGACAAGCGTCTGCCTGTGATGTAAGTGATATAGCCGAACTTGACAAAATATGCTTTTCGGTGCCATGGAGCAGAGAGTCATTTTGGCATGAGATATCGGAAAATAATGCAGCGCTTTATATAGTTGCGGAAAAAGACAAAATGATTGTCGGCTATGCGGGGATATGGCTTATTGCGGGTGAAGGGCATATAACAAATGTTGCAGTGCATCCCGATTACAGGCGCAGACATATAGGTGAGGCTATGATAAGCGTGCTTATTTCCGAATCGGAAGCTGCAGGTGCGGAAGCGCAGACGCTTGAAGTGCGCAGGTCAAACAGCGCGGCTCAGGGACTGTATGCGAAATTCGGATTTTGCGCAGAAGGAATTCGAAAAGGATATTATGAAGACAACAAGGAAGATGCGGTCATAATGTGGCGGCGGACGCAAGGTGCGAGTGCTTGAAAAGAGCGGCGGGATTTGAAGCTGAGCCTCTGCGGCAGCACTTTTGAGGCAGGTCTGAGTCTGGCGAAGCAGACGTGATGAGCAGTGAAAACGCACGCGAATAAAAGAATAAAAATTCCAACATACTAAGAAAAATGTACAGCGTGCATTGTTAAGATTTTTGTGCAGGTATGGAGGAATTAAAATTGGACAGAAATTACAGAGATTATGATTATGAGTTCGGAGAGGATATGAATGTGACGGCGAGTCATTGCAGCAGATTTACGAGAAGGCACGATATCAGCGAGTTTAATATGACGGATTATCAGTCGTGTGAAAACTGCAGGCATATGACTCCCGACAGCAGATGTATTGTCAAGG
>JAAWDW010000117.1 GCA_022793975.1 Bacillota bacterium | reverse complement strand
TTTGACTGCCAGTCAAACGCGCTCCCAGCTGCGCCAATGCCCCAAAGTATTTAATGAATTGGTATAATGCGGGTTTAGTATTTATACAATTATACACAATGCAATTTTAAAACATATTGTTATATAAGTCAAGCAGGCAAAAGAAAATCGCAGGAGTTTATAGCAGAAAATGTAAATGATACTTGAATATTACGAATGATATTTTTTTAACACATAAAATGCCGCAAACATTTGAAAAATCCACGTTTTTAGGGTTGAAGTTTTTATAAATCTGTTGTAAAATTTAAGAAGCATACCCTTTAAATATGCAAGAGGCGCGGTTTCACAAGTGCATTTTTCAGAAGCCTCTTTTATGGCCTGGGGGGGGGTATGCCGTAATTGTGTTTTTTACATAAAGTGATTATAACGCATAAAAACACAACTCATAATTAATTATCTAGGGTCACCCCCATTTTGACAGAGATAAAAAAATAATTATCGTCATTGGGAGGTGAGTTTTTTATTGAGCGAAGAAAATCAAACCTTATTCGTATCCGTACTCGGAAAATTTTCAATTCAAAGAATTACTGACAAAAATAATATAGAAGAAAATGCGGGGAAACAGGAAAGTGCGCCGCTGAGACAGCGCAGCTTTCTTCAGTATTTGTGTGTTTTTCACGACAGAGAGGTGAGCCAGGAAGAGGTAATAGATGCTATTTGGGATGCGGATTCCGATATAGGTGATCCGGCAAATACACTTAAGAACACATTGTATCGTGCGCGAATATTATTGGAGAAAATAGGCTTTGCCGACGGAAAACAAATACTGCGTTATGAACATGGCTTTTATTCATGGGATCCTAAACTTAAAATTATGCTTGATTCTGAGGAATTCGACAGATTTTATGAAGAATTCTATAGTGATCCTAATACGGAAAAATCTCAAAATGCGGCACAAAAAGCACTTAGTCTTTATAAAGGCGAGTTTTTGTCAAATACAGCGGGCAATCCATGGATGCTGTCGATGCGTACTTACTATCACAGTAAATATTTAAATCTCACGCGCGATATGGCAAAGCTGCTTTATGAGAAAGGAAATCTCGAACAGAGTGCGGAGCTGTGCCGCGAGGCAACAACTATAGACCCGTTTGATGAGGAAAGCCAGCTGCTGATGATGCAGATACTTTATGCATCGGGACTTACGCAGGCCGCCATACAGCACTATGAAACGGTGCGTGAAATGTTTATGGATCAGCTCGGAGTGACGCCGAGCGAGGAATTATCCGAATTTTACAGGAGACTTGTACGTGAGGATGAACCGCGTGAACAGGATCTTAATGTTATTCGCACGCAGATGCTTGAAGAAACGGAGACAATCGGCGCATATTTCTGTGAATATTCCGTATTTAGAAATATGTATCGGTTTATAGCGCGTTCCACGGTAAGAACGGGACAAATTATTCAGCTTGCTATGATAATTCTTTATGACCAGGATAATAATCATCTGCCGGCAAAAAAATGCGGTGAGGCAATGGATGCTATGCGGGAATCAATTCAGAACGTGCTTCGTACAGGAGATGTATTTACAAGATTCAGCCGAGATCAGTATCTTATTATGCTGCCTTCGGCAAGTCATGAAAATGCGGCAATGGCTCTTGGACGTGTTATAGAAGCCTTTCGCCGTACATTTGCGGGAAAAACGACGAGAACGCAGGTGAGTATACTGCCTGTACTGCCGCCGAGGTCTGTTAAAGATCACAAACAGGTCGCAGAATTTTCGCCGATACCTAATACTTTTGTAAAAAAATAAATATTGAATTTCTAAGTGTGACCAAAAAGAAACCATTAAATGGTACACTGGCGGTAGAAAATGAGAAATAATGAAAAAATATGAGAGAAAAAGGAGCGATAAAAGCTGATATGGTAAATGCAAATTTTATGCCAAGAGGCAGAAATATTATGACAGTAAAAGTCGTTTCTTACAAAGATAGCTGCATAAAAGGAATTCTTAATTGTCCGCAGTTTGAGGATGATATAGAGTTTATGGGAGCGATTCCGCTCCTGCTGAGAATGGAACAGATAATGGATGAGAGCAATTGTCCGCAGCGCGGAGAGGAGCCAAGAAACTTTGGGGTTGATTCTCGCTTGGTATCGTTTTCCGATAAGAACGCCCAAAAAGCGGAGGACAGACGCCAGGCAATTGCAACATTTCAGATAAATGTGATGTTTAGGCAGAACGCTACTTGGCAGGGCAGACTTCTTTGGATAGATGAAAATATGGAAGCGTCGTTCAGAAGTGTCCTTGAGCTTATTCGTCTCTTGGATAGCGCGCTTGCTGCAAAGAGTGAATAAATAATTGTTTATGTCAAACGGCTGCATGTACTGCCGGTGAAAGCGGGGAATGGACGATTATGAACGAAAACGAATTGAGGAAGCTTAAAAGAGTGGATCTGCTCGAACTTTTGATTTCGCAGGGACGCGAGAACGAAGAACTGAGACGCAGACTTGAAGAAGCCGAGCAAAAACTCAGGGACAGAGAAATAAAAACAGCGGAAGCAGGCTCAATTGCGGAGGCAGCGCTCAGACTTAACGGAGTGTTTGAGGCAGCGCAGCGGGCAGCGGACCAGTACCTTGAAAATGTAAAAAAACAGAGTGGATATAGTATCGATTCGGTATCATCGGAATATGAAATGCCAAAGTACGAAGCAGAAAAGACCGAGATGCAGAAAATAGAAGAAAAAATACAGCAGGAAGAGGAAGAAAAAGCAAAAGCAATTCAAGAAAATAAAAACCGCGTTAATGAGACAGGGCAGAGCAGATGGTTGAAAATAAAAAGGAAGAGCAGCAAATAAGACCGAGTCTTGAGCAGCTCGAAGGACAACTGAAAAAAGAACGGTATAAAGTGCGTTATCAATACGCACTCCGCACCACAGTCTATACACTTCTTGCCGTTGCCGCCGCTGCGATCCTTGTAGCGACGCTCTGGATGCCTGTGCTGCAGATATACGGAAGCTCGATGGTGCCAACATTAAATGAAGGCGAAGTTGTGGTTTCGTGGAAAGGCGGCAAATTTGAGCAGGGAGATGTAGTAGCGTTTTATTATAACAACAAACTTCTTGTAAAGAGAGTAATTGCAGGACCGGGCAGCTGGGTGGACATAAAAGATGACGGTACGGTGTATGTTGACGGCGAACTTCTTGAAGAAGAGTATATAAAAGAAAAGGCGCTGGGCGAATGCAATATAGATATGCCGTATCAGGTGCCGGATGAAAGATATTTTGTAATGGGAGACCACAGAGCAACCTCAGTTGATTCGAGAAACACCGCAATAGGATGTGTTGCCAAAGAAGATATAGCCGGAAAGCTCGTTTTCAGAATATGGCCGCTCGGAACAATATCAAAAATTTAATAGTAGGATAATAATCAAAAATTAAAATATAAATTCGGAAAGGAGGGGTGCAAAATGAACAGGATCAGCAAAATGAACGGAAAGCTTCAAGGCAAGATCGAAAGCTTGCTTGCAAGAAGACAGCTTAAGACATTTATGAAAAAGACAGCGTTCGGAATGAGCTGTGTGGCTGTATTCTGTGTCGTATATGCACTCGTTGCTCCTGCGCTTACGGTGGAATGGCCGCCGAAATGCGGACTTGAGGAGCATACTCATACCGATGAATGCTACGGAATTGTAACGCCCGTAGAAATGAATTGTACACTTGATACGGCAGATGCCGATATCATTATTCACACGCACGATGACTTCTGCTATGACGGAACGGGAAAGCTTATATGTGAGCTTCAGGAAGTGCAGACACACACGCATGACGAAACGTGCTATATCCTGATTCCGAGTGTTGATTTGGAAGACAGGGAAGAAGACAATAACACAATAGTTGATAATGATGCTGATACTGATATTGACGTAAACACGGATGATAATACGGACACGGAGACAAACAGCGGTACGGACGTTACTGAAGTTCCGAATATCGAGGATAATGAAGCGGACGGAGAAGAAAACGGCAGCGTAAACGAGAATAATGGCACGGATGAAGACAGTTCTGCGGACAATGCGGAAAGTACAGATAAAGAAAACGTGCCGAAAGAAAGTGCCCCTGTTGTTTCAGAAAGTGGCGAGAAAACAGGTGTAATACAAAAACCTCTGCTCGTTGCAAGTCTTGATGATACACTGCCCGTAAGCGATAAACCTGTATGCGGTATGGAGGAAATAGAACTTCATACGCACACAGCAAGCTGTTACGATAGTGACGGAAACCTTGTATGCGACAAGCATCAGGTGATAGCACATCAGCATACGGCAGAATACAGAATAGTGGGCGAGCCTCAGGAAGGTTATATCTGCGGACTTGAAGAACACACGCATACCGATCTTTGCTGGCTCAACAAGCAGCCTGAATATTTCTGCGGACTTGAAGAGCATACGCATACAGCAGGATGCTACAATGAAGCGGGAGAAACTGTTTGCGGCAAAATTCAGCACAGCCATACTGAAATATGCGAAGCAAAGCACAGTCATATGAGCATAGATGAAGACTATGTTTATGAAACAGATAAGCTGATAGTAAACTTTCATATCGAGGGAGAAGCAATCGTACCCGGAGGAGTAGAGATACCGGAAAATGCAGAGTTTGCATTCACGGCCTCTGAGTCCGAAGATTATGATGAATACGAAGCATACGCCGAGCAAATCGCAGAAGACGGAAACATTATGGATGTTGAAATCTTTGAATATATGCTCACATACGGAGGGTATGAACTCGGACTTGCCGATTGTGAAGTGACGGCAGACATAGCTCCGACCGAGGCACTTATCGAGTATTCGCAGTCTGCAGATATCTCCGGAACAATGACGCTTGAACTTGAGTCCGAGAGCGCAGAGGCAACGGAAGTATCTACCGAAACAGGACTTATGATACTTGCAAGCGGTGAGGAAGGAGTCCCTCAGGAAGGTATAATAAATGAAGAAAGTGCAGTAACGCTCAAACTCAGAAGCAACAAGGTGAGAGTCGGTATAATAGAAACAGCAAATCCAAAGTTTACGGTGCAGTATTACGCACCGCTGCAGAGAATACGTTCAGGGCAGGGAGAGCTTAGCGGATATACGGCGTTTGAGATTATTGACACTGACAACGGCACACCGGCAGGAGGCGGCACGGCAGCGGGAGGCAATTTGCCGAAAAACGGCAATACGGCGCTTAAAGTCAAAAACATTTATGTCGGCAATGACGGCAAAGTAGCGACAGAGACAACAATGACGGAAATCTACAAAGCTAAGGAATTTACTTACCTGAAAGCGCCGAATCTAAAATACTTTAATATAGTAACGAAAGATACTCTTGACGGAGCCTATGAACTTGATCAGGTATGGATACTTGAAGAAGGCGGCGATCCGAATTGGCCGGAAGAAATGAAAACGGTCAACGGAGTACAGGTAAGAAACTGGGCAATAAAGAACTTTGACAAAGACCTTAAGTTTACAAACCGCAAAGAGTCGGCAATCAATGACAGGTATGTATTTATAGATGAAAACAGCGTAATCCGTCTTGTTTACAGAACAAATGAAGTACAGTACGGAAATCCGGTAAACTTCTATGATTATGATATCAGCGACGGATATGTTTATGAAACTTCCGATGATGCAAAAAGCAGCAGTAACAGGAAAAACACATCGGCACAGACAAATACAAAAGTGTGGTTTTCACAAACAAATCAAAAAGGCATTAACAGCGCGGCAAATTATACGGGAAGTGGAGCAAAACTCGGATTTGGAAACAGTAATGGTGTATCAGGTTCGGGAATGGAAAGCCAGCGCTGGAATGGAAACGCTCTGAATATAGCAAACGGCAAGACGGCAGGAAACAGTTATCAAAGCTGTACTTTCGGAATCGCTTCGAGTATGAACGTTGAAGATAGTACAATAAATTACAGCAGCGGAGTTACAGCGCCGAAGCTCTTTAATGAGGCAGGAGACGTAACCGGTAAAACAAGTTATATGGATAACGAGTATTCCTTGGAGTTTAATCGTGTGGGAGACAGCTATACGCTTTCTGCCGTTAATGGAAAGACAGGATCGATAACTCAGCTTGATACCTTTAAAAAACTGAAAGAAAAATGGGCGTCGGCGGCCGATAAGCAAAAGCCTGGATATGTGCCGAAGTATGTATGGTCAAATAATTTCTGGCCTATGGATAATGCACCGAGCTACGGAACCGATGGACACGATATGAAATTTGGTGATGTGACAAATGTAGCAAACAGAAGATATGAGGGAGCAACGTCCGGACAATTTCCTACAAGTGATGATGACAGAGACCATAATGCATATTTTGGTATGCAGTTTGCGGTACAGTTTGAAATTACAAAGGACTATGCAGGCCCGCTTGAATATTATTTCTTCGGTGATGACGATATGTGGATATTCCTAAACGGTAGACTCGTATGTGATATCGGAGGAATACATCCGTCAACGGGAGAGTATGTAAACCTTTGGGATTATATTGATAAGAATGAACTTGAGATGCTTGGAGAAGAAGAGACAAAGACATATACTTTGACATTCTTTTATACCGAGCGAGGAGCTTCGGGATCAACTTGCTGGATGAATTTCACCCTGCCGACGGTAGTAGGCGTAAACCTCGAAAAGCAGCTTGAGGACCTCAACAATGAGAGCAACGGCGCTTTGTGGATTGAGAAGTTTGTAGACGGTATTGTAGATCCGGATGCGGAATTCGAATTTAAACTTGATTTATTTACCATAGAGGCAGACGGCACGGAAACAGCACTTCCGGACAATTACGGAGGAGAGATTCTTACAAGAGATGAAAGCGGCTCGATTATAAAGGGCGATGAAGAAGATATTATTCACAGCGGAGACACATTTAAACTGAAAAACGGCGGGGCAATGGTAATCTATAATATGCCGGCGCAAATCGGTGAAGGTGAGGACGCAAAACAGGTTTATTACAGAGTTGAAGAACTTCCTTATGTTGGATATCATGCAACGCACTCAGTAAGTGAGGAAGTGCTCAATCAAGATCCGGCACTTGCAAGTGCCGGAAACGGGGACAGCGCGGATAATGCAGAAGGTACAGTATTTTGCGGTCAGATAAGCGCAAATATTCTCGACAAAGTGGTCTATACAAACCACGCCGCATATGAACTTCCGAATACGGGAGGAAGCGGCACAATGATGTATACATTCGGTGGATTGCTTGTCATCGGCATAGCGACATCGTTTATGTATAGAAAGAAGTTATTGCAGAAGGAAAGGGCATAACCGACTGAAAAAAAACCCTTTACTACTTTGCGAATATGAAAGGAGCAAAAAAATGAAAAACTTAAAGAAGGCAGCAAGTTTAATACTTGCAGTGATGATGATTTTGTCACTTGCAGTGCCTGCATTCGCAGCACCTGAGCAGGGCAAGATCACGATCACAAACGTGGAAATGAAGGAGGGCGATACAGCAACTTATAGTGCATATAAGATTTTTGATATCGTCCAGGAAAATGGTGCAACATCATACACGATAAGCCAGGATTCTCCATGGTTTGATCTCGTTGCAATGGAAGTTGGAAGCGGAAGATATCAGTCAAAGGTTAACGGTATCACTTTCGCAAGCAATGCAAATGGAGTATATACGCTTACAGCAAATGTACTTGCACCGGGTCAGGAACCGGATGAAAATGTAGTATATCTCAATGCAACTGAATTTGTTGCGGCAGCAACTGCATATTATGATGCAAACAAAGCAGCTATTGACGCAGCCGGAAGCACAGCATTTGCAAAGGGCGAAGGAAATCATCCTGAAGCAACTGTTGATTACGGATATTACTATGTAAATACGGGAATGGGCGCGCTCGTTAATGTAAATGCAGCAAATGTTTCGATTACAGATAAGGGACAGAACGATATGCCGTTTGATAAGACAATCGATAAGAAGACGGCAAACGTAGGCGAAGATGTTGCGTATACAATTACAAGTAAAGTGCCTGATACAAAAGACTATACAAAATATACTTATGTGATAAAAGATACGCTTGATGACGGACTCACTCTCAAAGCGGATACAATTAAGGTAAGCCTTGTAGGTGTTGGTGCAGATAGTGAAACTATTGATATTACAGGAAGCGCCGGCTATACCCAGAAAGTTGAAGGAAACGGTTTCGAACTCAATTTTGATATGAAAGCGCTTACTGCCAACAAAGATAACGTAGGTGCGCAGGTAGTTATCACGTATTCAGCAACTGTTAATGCAAATGCGGCTGCAAATATTGAATGGAATAACGCATCGCTCACTTACACTAACAAGACAAAGACTGAAACTGTTACAGATAAAGAATATGTGCATACTTTCAATCTTGTAATCGATAAGACAGACGGCGGAAGCAATAAACTTGCCGGTGCGGTATTTGCACTTAAGAATAAAGACGGTCAGTATTATGCAGTAAATGCAGACGGAGCTGTTTCTTGGGTAGCTTCTGTCAGTGAGGCAACAACAGTAACGACAGATGTAGACGGAGCTGCAAGCTTTGCAGGTCTTGCTGCCGGTGCTTATGAACTTGAAGAAATAACAGCACCTGAAGGCTATAATAAACTTAACGGTACTGTATCGGTAGTTCTTGAAGGCGTTACAGATACCGAGGCTGAAGCTATTGCAAACGGACTTGCGGATGTTCAGACAAGACTTGTAGATACTGAAGAAGTAGCTAACTACAGCGGTAACCTTCTTCCTGAAACAGGTGGTATCGGTACAACTATTTTCTATATCGCAGGCGGAGTGCTTGTTATCGGAGCGTCGGTTCTCCTTATAACAAGAAGACGTATGGCTAAATAATAAATGCTCCTGCATTTGATCCCCGGAGAGATTTGCTCTCCGGGGTTATGCAGCCGCAAGGAGTGTCCGATATGAAAAATAAAAAATCTACAATCATTATGGTTTTGGCATTGGTTGTCGGGCTGTCCCTGCTGCTGTATCCTACCATCAGCAACTGGTGGAATTCGTTTCGCCAGTCGAGGGTCGTATCAAGCTATGTCGGAGAAGTAGCGAGTTTGGACGACGAGACCTATAATAGCTTATTGTCCGAAGCGCATTCCTACAACGAAACGCTTGTCGGGAAAAGCAATCGTTTTATGATTTTTACAGAGCGTGAGCATGAGAGATATGAAAAAGCTCTTAAAATAAATGATGCGGGTGTGATGGGTTACGTAAGCGTGCCTAAAATAGATGTATCGCTTCCGATTTATCATGGAACGGAGGATGCTATACTGCAGCATAGTATAGGTCATTTGGAAGGAAGTTCGCTGCCTGTCGGCGGAGAGACAACGCATTGCGTACTTTCGGGACACAGGGGACTGCCGAGCGCGCGTCTTTTTACGGACCTCGACAAAATGGAAGTCGGGGATACTTTTGTTTTATATATTCTTGATGAAACCCTTACATACGAGGTGGATCAGATTCGTATAGTTTTACCGGAAGAAGTGGATGATCTTGAAATAACAGAGGGCGAGGATTACTGCACACTGCTGACTTGCACACCTTACGGAATCAACAGCCACAGAATGTTTGTACGCGGTCATCGTGTCGAAAATGAAGTGAGTTCGACGCGTATTGCTGCGGATGCGGTGCTTGTTGAATACATTATTGTAGCGGTTGTGCTGGCGGTACCGATGCTCATAATTGCACTGGCGGTAATGCTTGCGAGTCCTAAAAAGAAGAGAAGATAAAGGAGGAAGCCTTATGAAAATTTTGCGACGAATGAAAAAATGCAGCATTTTTCTTGTTTGTTTGCTTTTGATATTTTCAATGTTTCCGGTATCCGCGCTTGCGGAGACGCCTATTGACACGAGCCGGGAAGTGAGCCTTACGATAGACAATCTCTGCTGCAGCAGAGTAGATTATACTGTTTATAAGGTGGCAGATGTGTCGACAGGAGGTAGGATAACATGGACCAGCGAGATAAGCTCGATTCTTTCCAAAAATGAAAATCCTATATCTACATTTCAGAAAACTCAGGAAGATTGGTCACTTGCTGCGAGTACGCTTGCAGTATATGTGGCAGAAGATCAGGCAAGTGAAGGAGATAAACTGCTTACACCGATTACAGGAGTAAAAAGTGGGAGCAGAGAAGTCTTTTCGGGACTTGATACGGGCATTTATCTTGTGACAGCCGGAGATCATACCAGCGGAAGATCGCGTCACACGATTACCCCGTTTTTGATAACACTGCCGAGAGGAAATGCGGCAGACGGAGGCTGGACATATAATGTAACTGTAAATCCTAAGTTTTCTTCATCAAGTACAGGAGGCGGAGATCCGAGCGAGGACAAAGTGACAAGAAGCGTTCTCAAGACTTGGGATGATGACGGAGACAGTGCGGGTAGCCGCCCTTCGAGCATTACGGTACAGCTTTTGCGCGACGGCGAAGAGTACGGAGATCCGGTGACGATTTCCGCTGATAATAATTGGAGACATTCTTTTGGAACGCTTGACAGCGGATATACTTGGCAAGTGACGGAAGTGGATATACCGAGCGGGTACGATATGACGGTGACACTTCGCGGCACGACTTTTGTAATGACAAATAGCTATGATCCGAACGGTACTACAGAGATTGAAGACCCGTCGACTCCTCTGGGGCCTCCGCCGGAATTTCCACCGGAGCCTCCGGAAGAAATTGTAGAGATAGATGAAAACGGTGTGCCGATTGCGAATCTTCCGCAGACAGGTGCACTTTGGTGGCCGATAGTGCCGCTGCTTTTAGCGGGAACTTTTCTGTTTGTACTGGGTCTGGTCAAGAATCGCAGATACGGTGAAGAAGATGAATAAGAGGTCGGAAGTGGAAGCTCGTGATAAAAGCGGCAGTCTTCTTATGAAGATAGGACTTTTGCTTATTGCGGCGGCGGTTCTGCTTGCAGTTTACAATCTGTGGGATGATCAGAGAGCGGGAAGAAGTGTTGACAGAGTGCTTGACGCAATGCCGGAGCTTGTTAAAACAGCAGGAGTGCTTGATCCTTCGCTTGTACAGGAGATAACTTATCCGGATTATATGCTCTACCCTGATATAGATATGCCGTCACTTGATATTGACGGAAACAGGTATATAGGGATTATAAGTATTTCGTCACTCGGAAAAGAGCTTCCTGTGCTTAGCGAATGGAGTTACCCGAATCTTAAGACGGCGCCCTGCCGTTATGCTGGTACGGCATATAAAGAAGGCTTTGTTATATGTGCACATAATTATACGCGTCATTTCGGAGGTGTGAAAAGAGTGCAGGAAGGCGCACTTGTGTGTTTTACGGATATTGACGGCAATGTGTTTAATTACACTGTGGACCAAGTAGAGCAGGTGGATCCGGATAATGCTGAATATATGCTTTCTGATGAATGGGATTTGACGCTTTTTACATGTACGCTGGGCGGTCAGTTCCGTACCGCTGTAAGATGTATTGCCGCAGAGCCGAATGCGCTGGAACTTGCGGAACTATAAAATTTTATGAAGACTTATGGATTTTTCAGATTAACCAAAATTTGATTTAGAAAAGGTAAATATAACAGAGCTGCTTAATTGGCAGCTCTGTTTTCGTATGTTGTATCGGCTATTCTTGATATTTACTTCGCAGCAGCTCTATTTCTTTGGCATAGCCGGGGAGCTCATTCGGCGTTTCAAGTATAAACGGCAGCTCTCTGAGTTTAGGATGATTAATGATATTTACGAAAGCCTGGACACCGAGGTGTCCTTCGCCGATTTTTGCATGGCGGTCTTTGCGTGCGCCGAGCGGGTTCATACTGTCATTTAAGTGCATCGCTTTAAGCTTGTCTATGCCGATGACACGGTCAAACTCCGCAAGGACGGTTTCAAGGTCGCCGGCAATATCATAGCCTCCGTCACTTACATGGCAGCTGTCCATACATACACCGACTTTTTCAGGATATTTCATATTGTCGATAATTGCTTTTATTTCTTCAAAGGTACGGCCGACTTCACTGCCTTTGCCTGCCATTGTTTCCAAGAGGACGATTGTGCTTTGGTCGGGAGTGATGATGTCGTTAAGCATTTCCGAAATTAGTTCTATGCCTTTTTCGGGACCTTGTCCTACATGACTGCCGGGATGAAAATTATAATAATTTCCGGGAAGATATTCCATACGCTTCATATCTTCAGATAAAACCATATGCGCGAATTCACGCGTTTTTTCATTTTCCGAGCAAGGATTTACAGTATACGGAGCGTGTGCTACAAGTTTTCCGAAATTGTGCTCACGCATAAGTTCTAAAAGTGCCTGCGCGTCTGTTTCATCTATTGCTTTTGCTGCGCCTCCACGGGGATTGCGTGTGAAAAATGCAAAAGTGTTTGCACCTATGGAAAG
>JAAWDW010000116.1 GCA_022793975.1 Bacillota bacterium | reverse complement strand
TCCTTGAAATGCTCCCGAAATTCCTATATATATAACGCATAATCCGAGTGCATATATCACCATTTTAGTAAGACGCTCCGGTATGCCTTTTTTAAGAAGTGAACCTACAGAGCCTCCTGTAATTATTGCAAGAAAATTTACTGTTACACCAAGCATATTTTTAAAACCTTCTTTTCTGTTCAGACTATAGTTTTCCGCCTGTTATTCTATCGTATCCGGCTCGTCCTTATCATTTGCAATTCCAAGCTTGTCCACTATGTAAAATGTAAGTCCGAGAAGCATTCCCACTATCGCGGAAAGGCTCATTCCCGTGAGTTTTATATTTCCGATCTGAACAAACGCTCCGGAAAGACCCGTAACAAATATGAGAGCTGTCATTGCAAGGTTTCTGGCTTTGCCGTAATTAACCTTTTTATCTACTATGAGGCGAAGGCCCGATGCGGCAATCATACCATAAAGCAAGAAGCTTATGCCGCCCATTACAGGCCCCGGAATTGTGCTTATAAGAGCCGAAGCCGGCGCAAAGAACGCAAGTATTATCGAAAACACCGCAGCTCCGCCTATAACCCACACACTGTAAACTTTTGTTACCGCCATTACACCGATATTTTCTCCGTATGTAGTCGTCGGCACCGAGCCGCAGAAACCGGACAGCATTGTAGAAAATCCGTCTGCAAATATTGATCTGTGCAGCCCCGGATCCTTGAGCAGATCACGTCCGACAATTTCACTTGTTACCACCTGATGTCCTATATGCTCGGAAATGATTACAAGAGTGGCTGGTATTACTATAAGTATTGCTTCGAGATTAAATTTAGGAAGCATAAAGTTAGGAAGCGCAAATATTTCCGACTGCGCAACCGGCGCAAAATCCACAAGCCCCAGCATCATTGAAAGCACATATCCTGTTATAATGGCTATAAGAATAGCAAGTGCCGAAGCAAAACCTCTGAATATCACCTGCCCCATTACTGCGACAAGGATTGTAATCAGAAATACCACAATAAATTTCGGATTTATTTCTGTGTATGTATCTGTCAGTATGAGACCGCCATTTGAAGCAGCCGAGCCTGCAAGTTCCAGCCCTATAAGCGCTACTATCGGACCCATAGCGGCAGGCGGCAGTATCGCATCTATCCACTTTGTGCCTACGAATTTTATGATAAGTGCTACTAAGCAGAAAATCAGACCCGTCACAATAAACCCGCCCAACGCATATTGATACCCATAGTTTGGATTTTCGAGAAGTATGAATGTCGGCGAGAGAAATGCGAAACTCGATCCGAGATAAGCCGGTGCTCTTCCTTTTGTTATAAGTATGAAAAGTAGTGTTCCTATGCCGTTCATAAGAAGCACGATCGAGGCGCTCATTCCGAACAGCCACGGTACAAGCACAGAGGCGCTGAACATCGCAAAAGTATGCTGTATGCTGAGCGGAATGCCCTGTGCGAGAGGTACTCTTTCTTCAACCTGAATAATTCTTCTTTCTTTGCTCATTTTTAATCTCCTGTCTTTTGTTTTTTGCCTTAAACTTCAAACCTTTTTATTCATCAATATATAAATTAACGCAGGTTGTTCCGTCATAGCGTTCAACATTCACCGAAACTATTTCATTTTTTGATGTCGGCACATTTTTTCCCACATAATCAGCTCGTATAGGCAGTTCTCTGTGACCTCTGTCAATGAGTACCGCAAGCTGTATTGTCGCTGCTCTTCCGATTTTGGATACGGCATCAAGTGCCGCGCGCACCGTTCTTCCCGTAAAAAGCACATCATCCACAAGAATTACATTCCTGCCCGTAATTTCAAATTCAATGCCAATATCGTGAGTTACGGGCATATCTTCCTCACTGTCCTTTTTCTCACGGTCATCCCTGTAATATGTAATATCGAGTTCGCCAACCGCCACATCAACTCCTTCTATCGCAAGAATATTCTCTGCAAGTTTCTCCGCAAGCGGTACACCGCGTCTTCTTATTCCGAGCAGTACCACATTTTCGCAGCCGTGATTATGCTCCGCTATTTCGTGCGACATTCGCTTGAGCGCTCTTTGCATATCAGCTTCGTTCATAAGGTTTGCACGCAGCTTCATAGTTCTTCTCCTTTAAAAGTTGCTGTTTATAAATAAACAAAATAAATCCTGCCGATACGGCAGGTGCTGCAAAAATTATCTCTGCGGACATTCTTCTCCGCATTTTCTGATTATTTGTGCAATCTTGCCGGTATCGCTGTACTGACTTAAAGATCTTCTTTATACATTTTACTTTACAGCCGCCGTCCTGTCAATGCAGGCGAAGATTTTTTATATCAGGAGAACTATGACTATACAGATAAACAAAAGAACTCCGGATTTAAATTCCGAAGTTCTTTTTACATATTATATATTTGAATAGTTATTCTGTCGTAGTTATCTTATTATGCACCTTATACTACATATCAAATTCAGGATTTATTGCATAGAAATTCTTTGAGTTGAGATTATCCTGCACTACTCTCAGTGCTTCGCCAAATCTCTGGAAATGCACAACTTCGCGTTCTCTCAGGAATCTTATCGGCTCTATTACATCAGGATCGTCAACCATTCTCAGGATATTGTCGTAAGTCGTTCGTGCTTTCTGTTCAGCCGCCATATCTTCAACAAGGTCAGTGATAGCATCACCCTTTGACGCAAAGCAAAGAGCAT
>JAAWDW010000115.1 GCA_022793975.1 Bacillota bacterium | reverse complement strand
GTTTCGGAGTCTTCATTTATTTTTACTTTTCCCCTATACGCTTTATTAATACCGATAATAAGTCTAAGTAATGTTGTTTTTCCGGCTCCGTTTCCGCCGACAACGGCAAAAAATTCACTGCTGTATATGTCCAGCGAAAAATCCTTTATTATATCGTGCCCGTCTTTTTCATATCTGAACCAGACATTCTTTAACTGTACCGCCGGTTTTCTGCTATTTAAGTTTATATTTCTTAAACTGTCGTACCTTTTTCCTTCATGTTTGTTTTCACCGCTCTTTTCCGTATTTGATGCCAAATTTGGCGGCAATTGTGTGATTTGAGGCGTTGCTGTATCAAAAATCTCGGAAAGCCATAGTCTTCCGTCCTTTATATGCAAAGGGCAGGCAAAATTCTGTCCGATGCTGTCTTCCGCAAGCTCTGCATACACCCTTACGGGTACAGGCATTGCCGCAAACATTCTGCTGCCGATTTTGGCAAGTTTCTCCGCTGCCTTTTGCGGAATATCGTTTATTATTATCCTGCCTTCATCCATTACTGCTATTCTATCAGTATATGCAAATACCTCTTCAAGGCGGTGTTCCACCATTATTATCGTTGTCCCAAGTTCTCTGTTTATCCTCTTCACAATCTCAAGAAACTCTCCCGCCGCTATAGGATCAAGTCTGCTTGTAGGCTCGTCAAGTATGAGCACCTGCGGCTGCAGCATCATTACCGATGCCAGATTAAGAATCTGTTTCTGCCCTCCGGAAAGAATATTCACGTTTTTATCAAACCAATCCTGCATACCGAAAAAGCCTGCTATCTCAGCTGCACGAAGCCTTATCGTTTCTTTATTTTCTCCCAGACTTTCAAGACCGAAAACAAGCTCATGCCATACTTTATCCGTAACTATCTGACTGTCCGGATTTTGCATTACAAACCCTATCTTTTGTGCTTGCTCTCTCTGCAAAACTCTCCTAAGTGGTCTGCCGTTAAAAAATATTTCCCCGTCAATACTGCCGTTGGGAACAAGCGCCGTCTTAAACTGACGCAGCAAAGTTGACTTGCCGGATCCCGATTTTCCGCATATTACAATAAACTGTCCGCTGTTCACCGTCAAATTTACATTTTGGAGTGCAGCTTTACTCCTTGCGGGATAAGTAAATGTCAAATTTTTAATTGTAAATACTGCCATTTTATATCCTCCCACACATCTATCATAAGTGGTATAAACACAAGCACCGCATAAGCTGCAAAAAAAATAACCGTTATCATCGCAGTCTGTGCCGTTTTTATCATAGGAAAGCAGCTGAAATAACCTGCTCCCCGACCGCTGCAGACTGCCAGCAGCATATCAAGAATAATCAGAAACAATACTGCGATACCATCTCTTATATCAAAGCGGTAAAAAGAAAATGATGTACGACCTGCAAGTCCGTAACCGCGCGATTTCATAGAATTCGCCGTATCTACAGCATTTTCAAGGGCCCATGTAGTAAGTATCGATGCCGTGCGCATTTCGGTCTTTACCTTTAATCCTAAAGACTGATGTTCTTCATAATCTTTTATCGAGATCACGTCCCTTTCTTCTGCAGCATTTTTAAATACATTCCCTCTTATTCCTCTTTGCCCTGCGGATATATCACGTGCTTTGTCCGCAAAATGCGGCACAAATCTGAGCACCATTGAAAATAAAAGTGAAAATACAGGCAACACTCTTCCGAAAAGATACATAATTTTGTCTCCGGTAAGAATCTTATTGCAGCACGAAAACCACATTATCATTGTGCCTATCATAAGACCGGCGGCGGCTCCGTAAACTGCCGATTCAAATGTCACGGGATTGCCCCGCAAATAAAAGAGAGTTGTCATTCCTCTGTGATTAAAAAGCATATTTACAGCTGTTCCTGTTATTATTATAAAAAACAGCATACATAAATTTACCATTAGCACTTTTCCGCCGCCAAGATATACGGAATAGGAAAGCGCGCCACAAGCCGATATAATAAGGAGTATCGGATGCACAAAAAACATTCCGCAAATTATAACGCTCAGAAAATAAGCAAAAATTACAGCCGGGTGATATGAAGAAAAATTATCGCGCACTGCACATCTCTCCTTTCTGTTTAGTTTATATTCCCTATATCTTTTCCGAGATCACAGGAGTACAGCCATTCTATTTCATCGCCGTTTTTTACAAAAACACTGCTACAGCCTGTATTAGGAAACATTCCGTTTACGCTGTACATCCAGCCGGAAAGACTGCCGCAGTCAAATTCATAAATATTGGCTATACCCTTTATATAAGCGCTGCCGTAAAGCGGCGTATTTACAAACTCCATATGTATTTCCTTTTCCTGCGTTATATCAAAAAGTACATCAAATACGCTGTCTCCCTCTTCAAACGCAACTTCGGTTTCGGAAATTATAATACCGTCCGAAGGCAAAATCTCTGTGACGCCATCTGTAAGTTCATCTTTATGTTCAAGCAGCGTCTCACATTTTACAGATACTGTACATTTATACGCCGAATTTTCCGAGCTGTCCGAATCAACTGTCGATGCTGTACTTATAGAGCCTGCTGTAGTTTCAACATCGTCCGCAACGTCTTTATTACTATCTGTTTTCTGCGGTACATCCGAAATGCCAGCAGCTTCTGTGCTGACATTTTCTGCCGGCAAATCATTCAAAGATGTCTGAGAATCGTTTTGTGCGGCGCAGCTGCACATTAAAAACATTGCGGCCGCAAAAATGAAAATACCGCAAGCAATTGTATTAAATATGCTTATTTTTTTCTCTGTGTTCTTTTTCATTGTTTTATATGCAATTTTAACAGCAAACACCGTAGTATCGCTTGAGCCTTTTAAACTCAACATCATCGCCTATTTGCAATTTACGATTTATTGCTCTATCCTGACACTCCTGTCGGCATTATCCCAAACTATATTATAGCCCAAGGCCTCTGTTGCCGCCCGCAGAGGTATATACGTCCTATCGTCAATAACTTTTGCCGTTGTATCTATTGTTTTATATTTTTGTACATCGTCTTTTTCAATTATAATTTCATTTGACCCTGCTTTGATATATACTTTTGTTCCGTCTTTTGTAATTATGGCAAGTTTTTCTGTACTATTCCAGCTCACATCACATCCCAATTTTTCCGTAATAATCCTTACCGGTGCCAGTGTTCTGTCTGCTTCATCTATGAACGGTTTTCCCGTATATGCCGTAAATTCTATCTGCTTACCGTCTATAGCAATTTTAACAGAGTCTTTTTCGATACGCGACGAAACGCCTTCTGTATCAGTCATATCGTACAAAGGCGATAGGCTGTTTACAAGCCTGTGATATGCCGCCAAAGCAAGAAGCGCCTGTTCTGTTGCCATAAGATCACTGCCTCCGCCTCTTGTATGTTCAAAGCTTCCGTCTTCAATCTGATAAGAAAGAAGATTGTCTACAAGGCTCTCTCCGTTCTTGATAAAACGCTTGTCCGAGGCAGGATCTATACCGAGTGTACAGAGCGCGATTACTGTCTGTGCCGTACTTTCCGAATTTTCGCTTCCGTATACTGTATAGCCTCCGGCTTTATTTTGTTTGCTGCTGAGAAGCACTATGCCTCTTTCAACTGCATTCTTTATATTTTCTTCATTTCTGTAAGGTGCAAGAGCCGTAAGTGTCATCGCCGTAATATCAATGTCTGCTTCACCACCCGACAGTGAAAATCCGCCGCCGTTAACTTCTTCTTTAAGTACAGTATTAATAAGCATAGACCTCGCCGTACGCCTGCCATTGACTTGCGGAATATCATAATCTCCGCTGTCAAGAGCGATAAGTGTCCATATCACTCCGTTCAGACCCTGTTTTTTCACTTTTTCCATATCGGCAAGCGGCAGCAGCAAATTATATCCATACACATTTGCCGCATCTTGTCCAAGCGCAGTAAATGCAATTACTGCGCGGGCATTTTCGGTAATCCGCCTTTGATCCAGCTCTCCTGCGGTCTCTTTTATTGCTATCCCGGCATTTTTATCATAAAGCTCCGTAAATAATGCCGGTACATCACTACCCACTCGCTCTCTTGCGATTATACTCCACTCGCCGCCTATACTTGAAACTGCAGGATTTGTCACTGTTTTTTCTAAAAATTTGTCGGCCTTTTCTATCACTTCTTTAATTTCCATTTCCGTGACGGTTGAAACTGTAGCATTTTTTGAACTTCCCGCTCCCGGTACTTTAGTCCAGTCTTTCGTATAAAACCATTCTATTTTTTCACCGCCTTTAAGCTTATACTGTGCCGAACTCGTTTCTATTAAAGTTCCATCCACCCGCACCATCCAGCCGGAATTGCCACCCATATCAAATTCACTGAGTCCATCGATACTGACAACATAACCACCCTTTATAGTAGCTGTTATTCCCGCACCTGCAAGTATCTGTTTCAGCACATCCATAACTGTCGTACTGTCTTTTTTTATTACTGCAGTGCCTTCTGCAAGCATTTTGCCGTCCGCATTCTTAACCGTCGTACTTACTTTTAATTCTGAAACTTGCGTACCGGAACTTCCCGATCCCGACGTGTCTGTTACATTCACCAGAAATTTTGCACTTTTGTTTTCTGTTATTCCATAAGACGTTTCACTGTATTTAACAGTTATTTCTTTTGTTCCTGTCGTTGTGCTTGCAAGCTTGCTTACCTGATATTCGCCGTCGGCAAGCGTTTTGATAGTTCCGTCGCTGTATTTTGCCGTCACCGCCATTCCCGCCGTATCGAGGCTTTCTCCTTTTTTATATAAGGTTTTTACAGGTGGAGCCACAAATAAATCCGTAAGTATTTTTCCTGTCGGCCAGTTCTCATATACGGGAAGTTCTTTATCCGTAAAATCATATATATTGCCTTTTAACCCTATATCGCTGCTGCAATAATTCCTAAATGCGGTGAGCGCCCTCATTGCATCTGCTGTAGCCATAAGATTTACTTTAGAGCTCGTACCGTATTTAAATCCGCTATCCGTTCCGAGAGAATCCGAAAGCAGCGCATCTATTACATCAGGGCCGTTTTCACCTGCTGTTATTTCCCGCGGATCTTTGCCAAGCATTGACCCTGCAAGTATTACATAAGCATTATAATTTACATTGCCGAAACTACTAAATGCGTCTTTCGAACTCAATATGTAATCGTATGCGACCTCTATTGAATCTGTAATCTCCGCATTCTTTACAATCTCACTTTCATAATCGGTATAACCTGCAAATCCGAGTATCACAGATGCTGTGTCACCGGCATTTGCAAACTTACCGCCGAAACTGCCGGCTTTTTCACCATCTTTTGCTTGATTGTCAAGTATATATCTTATAACCGTATCTTCCGTCAAAACTACACTGCCTACGGTATTTTCCGGCCGGCATTTTTCATTTGCTGCATATACAAGAAGTACATACGGCGCATTGTATATTGTAAGGTTTGCTTCTGCCGCACCGGCAATTTTATCTATAATATTTATTGTCTGTACTTTTATTTCTCCGTCGACTCCGTTTTTACCTGCGGATTGCGCATCTGCCTTAACTGTACAAGTACAAGGATCTATGTCCATAGCGCAGAGCAGCAATACGTCTTTACACAGATTACCTAATATACTGCTTGTCATATCAGCATTCGCGTCCACTTGTATCTGCCTAAGTATTGACGCCTCCTGTTCCTCTGTAAATGTTCCTCCGTTCTCAAGATATCCAATAAGAAAATCTCTTTGCAGGAACAGCCCCGGTAAAATACCCTGTACTGTTTCGCTTTCCGCAAGAGCCTCCGTAATTTCTGTGATTTCTTTCAGCTGCTCTTCATCGCTACGTGCCGTTATTTCCCCTGCACGAGCGTTATATAACTTTTCTACGTCTTGCAATTTTGCCGCAGTATTTTCCGCATCCGCAAAAACAACCGCTGCAGGTACAATTGTAACCATAATTGTAAATACAAGCAGTCCCGCAATGAAACTTGTACATTTTTTTCTAATAATCATATTTTTACATTTAACACTGCTTTGTTCTGCTGTTTTTTTCTTTTTTTGTCTCATATCTTTTTTCATTTCCTTTACCTATAAAATCAATAATTTTAAGCATATAAAAAACTGCGGCGAAAACCGCAGTCCGTATTTACTGCTTTGCTTATTATATACTTGCGGTCAATATTTTAAAAACCGCAAAACTGCGAAGTATAAACGCGCTCCGCTTTATATTTCCGTAATTTCCCGGTACTCCGCCGGATTACAGTATATGAAATGCAGGTCTTCCGGCTTGCGCATCATAGCTGTTGCCCGCCTTCCCAAAATGTAAAAGCATATTCATAAACTTGCTCTTTGTTTCAGTGGCTGCCGCATTTGCGACTTTGGGCTTCGGCTCCTCGCTCACGGCGGCGGGACCGCACGGGATTTTAACCCGTTTCCCTCTTAGCTCCCCGGTGTCAAGCAGACACAGGAAGAACATCTCATATCTATGAATTTTTATACTATAAGTTTACCAATACCCGTTGTTTATGTCAAATCCAAAAGTATCTTTTTTCGTTCATCTCCTATAAAAAGATATTTCAAACAATTTTCTCTAAAAACTTGTTATCCTTAAATCCGATTTTTCAGAAAAGAGATATTTGCTATAAAATATAAGCTATCCACGCCAAACCCAAAGCCGCCTGCCTGCCTTGCAATAGCCGCCTTATTATGATAATATAAAATCAATGCAAATACACAAAAATCATCAAAAATGGGGGGATTAAATGCGTAAATGTATAAGATGCGGTGCCGATATGGTTGAAGGCTGCGGCATCAATGTTAAACACGGAGCATATGGTATTAAAATAACCTGGAGCGAAAAATACAGACCTTTCAGCGGACTTGCCGCACCGAAAGTCGCTGTATGTCCTAAATGCGGTGAAATATCCCTTTATCTCGAAGATACAGAGCAGTTGAAAAGCGCTGTATATTACAGAGATTTTAAAAACAATAAGAACATAAAAGATGTCACCACTGCCGGTACACATATAATCAATCTGCGCAGCTTCCCCGAATATGTTGATAAAGCGTCCCTCTGGTTTTCCGGCAAATGGCGCATTCCTCTCTCTGCTTACGAAGAAAGTATGCAGGAATGTCTTGCAAACAAAAATAATGAAATTCTCGGTGTGCCGCAATGGTATATAATAACAGATGAAAACGATGAAATTATTGCCGGCGCCGGAGTTATTGCCAATGATTTTCACGACCGGCCCGATTTGACACCTAATCTGTGTGCGCTTTTTGTGGAAGAGAAGCATCGTAAACAAGGTCTTGCGGGCCGTCTTCTTGAGTACGCGCGCAGAGACTTTGCCGAAATGGGCATCTCACGTCTTTACCTTGTGACAGATCATACGAATTTTTATGAAAGATACGGCTGGGAATTTTTTACCACAGTACACGACGAAGACGGTCCGACACGGCTTTACATATCTCCGTCTTTTGAGAATGAATAAACAATAGTTATAAATTGCTTGACACCGTGCGCAATCTCATTGTTAAATTTATATAAATAACGCTTTTAAGCGAAATAAGAACAAATTTTAAAATTTGACATCCTTATTTCAATCTCTGTTTACGGAAAGGAACGATTTAATGAAAAAATTAGGATTCGGTCTTATGCGTCTGCCGCTCAATAACCCTGACGATGAAACAAGTATAAATCTGTCTGCTGTTGAAAAGCTGGTTGACAAGTATATGGCAGCAGGCTTCACACACTTTGATACAGCTTATGTCTATAACGACAAGCACAGTGAAATTGCTTTTAGGGAAACAGTTGCCAAGCGCTTTCCTCGCGAAAGCTACACTATCACAGATAAAATGCCAATGTTTATGATAAAGGAAGAAGAGCGTTTAGAGCCGATTTTCACAGAACAGCTTGAACTCTGTGGTGTAGATTATTTTGATTATTACTGGCTGCATTCACTTAATATGGGAAGCTATAAACGTTCTATAAAAGCAAATGCCTTTGATTTTCTTAAAAGAAAAAAAGCAGAAGGAAAAATTAAACACATAGGCATTTCTTTTCACGATTCGGCGGAAGTGCTCGATCTCATTCTCACCGAGCACCCGGAAATAGAATACGTACAGCTTCAAATCAACTATATAGACTGGGAAGACGAAAACATTCAATCGCGCAAGTGCTATGAAACCGCGGTAAAACACGGAAAGCGCGTAATGGTAATGGAGCCTCTTAAGGGCGGCTCACTTGCGGACATCCCAGAAGAAGCCGAAAAATTAATGAGAGAAGTACATCCCGATATGTCACCTGCTTCTTGGGCTATACGTTTTGCCGCTTCGCTTGCGTCAGTAGACTTTGTACTCAGCGGAATGGCCTGCGAAGAGCACCTTGCAGATAATCTCTCATATATGACCGACTTCAAACCTCTTACTGATGAGGAACGCAGTGTACTCGCAAAAGTTACGGATATAATAAAATCATCGATTGCTATTCCTTGCACAGCCTGCCACTACTGTACAAGCGGCTGCCCGCAGAAAATCGCAATTCCGGAAGTATTCGCAATATACAACAATTACAAGAGGTTTCCGGAGAATCAGGAAACGGCTACGCTTAACTATTCGGTAACTCTTATGAAAAATCACGGAATGCCGTCCTCCTGCATAGAATGCGGTCAGTGCGAAGAACACTGTCCTCAGCATCTTGCGATAATAGAAAATTTAAAAGAGGTTGCTAAACTTATAGAAGGCTAAAAACATTTGGTGGTATATCATATGAATTATATAGGCTCAAAATTTTCCCTGCTTGATTTTTTAAAAACTACAATTGATGAAATAACCGGTTATAAAGCAAACACGGAATATGTATTTGCAGACTTGTTTGCCGGTACCGGTGTTGTAGGCGCAGCATATAAGTCAAGCGGATGCAAAGTTATTGCAAATGACATACAATATTACAGTTATATATTAAATAAACACTATATTGAAAATATTCCGCCCATTGATATTTCACTTTTAGAATATCTAAACGGTCTTCCGGAAATCGAAGGCTTTATTTTTAATAACTACTGTGAGGGTTCCGGGTCCGGAAGAAACTATTTTACCGACACAAACGGCAAAAAATGTGATGCTATAAGAACAGAACTTGAAAACCTTTATCAAAACAATAAAATTAATGATGCAGTATATTATTATTTTCTGGCAAGTTTGATAAATTCTATTGATAAATATGCAAATACGGCATCTGTATACGGGGCTTTCTTAAAGCACATAAAAAAATCTGCGCAGAAAGAATTCTGCCTTGAGCTTCTGCCCGTCATTGACGGTCCTGCCGGTAAAGTATATAACGAAGACGTAAACAATCTTATAAGAAATATCAGCGGCGATATTCTTTATCTTGATCCTCCGTATAATACAAGACAATACTGCACGAATTATCATGTGCTCGAAACAATTGCCAGATACGATAATCCTCTGCTGAGCGGTAAAACCGGTTTAAGAGATTATAAGGACCAGAAAAGTGCATTTTGCTCAAAAAAGACGGTAACAAAAGTATTTGAAGACTTAATTGCCAATGCACGGTTTAAGTACATATTTTTGAGTTATAATAATGAAGGACTCATGAGCCTTGACACAATAAAAGAAATTATGTCAAAATACGGTGTATATAATTGTTATACTCAAGATTACAGACGTTTTAAAGCAGACAAAAATACAAACCGAAATATATCTGCCGTATCAACTAAAGAATACCTGCATTGTTTGATAAAGGAGCTTTAATTTGGCAAAGTACAACGATATTGATATGAGCAAATGGAAAGAGTATAGCGATATAAATACTGATTCCTTATGGCTTATAGATAAAAGAGATAACTCCGGCGCTCATAACGGTGACTATCATGGAAATTTTGTTCCTCAAATTCCGCGTCAATTATTTTCAAGATATACAAAAAAAGATGACTGGATTTTAGATCCGTTTATGGGCAGCGGTACCTCTCTCATTGAAGCACAGCGTATGGGTCGAAATTCAATCGGTATAGAACTGCAGAAAACAGTTGCTGATGAAGCCCGCAGCCGCATATTAAGTGAAAGCTCCCCGCAAGTTAAGACCGAGATTTTTATCGGAGACAGCCGTACGATAAATATAAATAATATTGCCGATTCTTTAGGAATTAAAAATTTTCAGTTTGTAATTATGCATCCGCCATATTGGGATATATTAAAATTTTCCGATGACGCAAATGATTTATCAAATGCAAAAAGTCTTAACGAATTTTTGGCATTACTTGGTGAAACAATTGACAATACAACACAACTGCTTGAAAAAAACAGATACTGCGCTGTTGTAATAGGCGATAAATACGCAAACGGACAAGTAATACCTCTCGGTTTTTACTGTATGAATCTTTTTATTGAAAGAGGATTTCTGCTTAAAGCTATCTTGGTCAAGAATTTCGGCGAAACAAAGGGCAAAGCCAATACTCAAGGCATTTGGCGGTACAGAGCTTTGGCAAGTGATTTTTATATTTTTAAACATGAATATATACTTATATTTAAAAAGATGAGGTAATTTAAATCCCTCATCTTTTATTTTTTCTCTTGCAAATGTTTTCTGAATTCAATAGGATCATACCAGAAACATCCGATACAAGCGTTTTCTTCATTGTTGTGATGTGCTCCGCCTTTATAATACGACATAGGATAACCGAGTTTTTTTGCGTCATAGCGAATGCCCGTTTTTCTGCATTCCTTGCAGAATTGCCTTTTGGCATCATTTGCAGCTTTGCTTAAAGGCTGAAAATCCGATACTCTTTGTTCTGTATTCTGCATTACTCTGTCTTCGTTTTTCATTCCGTTTTTATGATCACATTCTGGTTCTGATGTTCCGAGAACAACGCAGCGCATTTCTTTTATAATTTTTTTAATTTGAGGATCAATATATGACGAATACGAATTATCAACGGCAAACCCGGCCGTACGAAGGGCATCTATTTTATTGCCCGGCGTTCGGCTTTTGTCCTTTTCTATTATGTATTTGCGTCCGAACGCACCGTCGCTTCTGGCCCAATCCGCGCCGTTTCCAAACCTTAGAAATTCATATCTGCCCGTAAATTCACTTACATCTACCCAGCGGCTCACTCCGTTTTCATCAGGCTGTGCAAGTTCTTCGAATAATTCTATCTTAGTTAGCTTTTCTGTCATACTTTCTCCAATTAATTTTCAATAAATAATCTTTGATTTTTTACTTTGTTTTAACTTATTCTATCATCAAATATTTCTAACCGCAATTAAAAGAACGAGCAAAAAAATATTATTTTTTGCTCGTTCTTTCTTTGATTGACTTATTTAAGGATTTTCATTTATGAACAAATTCAGCAAGTTGCATTTGTGAATTTAACCATTTATTTTTTGTGACAAAATCCGGCGTTGGGACAGCTGCCACATCCACATCCACAGCTGTTTTTGCCCGCTTTTTTGTCTTTTATCATTTTTCTTATTATCAGTATTACGGCTGCAGCGACTAAAGCGCCTACAATTGCCGTTCCTATTGTTTCCGGTAACATTTTCATCTCTTCTGTACTTTTGTAAAGCACATACCTTTTTACTATATATGTTTTACCTTTGTACAAACTTTCCTTTCCTGATTACCTCTTTATTTTATTCATTCCCATTTTTGTATTTTTTAATCATACATTGCTTAATATGCTTTCTGTCCGATTTACACATTTACAGACAAAACATTTCTCTTTTCATTGAGTGTATTTTCATATTTGTTTGGACGAACAAGCATATATATGAATAATGCCAAAACTACAACGGCCGCAGCTGTTCCCACACTGAAGCCTCCTCCCGAAGCAAATGTGCCAAACTGATAAATCATAAGTGCCACAGCATATGCAAACACCGTCTGATAACCAATCGCAAACCAAGTCCACTTAGGATTGTTCATTTCCCTCTTTATCGCTCCTATAGCTGCAAAGCAAGGTGCACAGAGAAGATTAAACGCCAGCAGTGCATATGCGCCGGCCGGAGTCAGACTCGCTGCCAATTCGCCCCATATTTCCGCTCCGTCTTCTGCTATATCAGCGTATTCGAAAAGCACGCCGAGTGTCGATACAAGATTTTCTTTGGCAACAAGTCCCATTACGGAAGCCGATACATACTGCCATTTTCCGAATCCAAGCGGAACAAATAAAAATGCAATCGCTCCGCCGACAGCTGCCAGAAGTCCGTCATTCATATCATCAACCATACCAAAGCCGCCGTTTGTAAATCCAAAATTTGAAAGAAACCATATAATTATTGCTGAAAGAAGAATTATCGTCCCCGCTTTTTTAATAAACGACCAGCCTCTTTCCCACATACTTCGCAAAACATTTCCGACTGTCGGAATATGATACGCAGGAAGCTCCATTACAAACGGTGCCGGATCTCCTGCAAACATCTTTGTTTTTTTCAATATAAGCCCTGATACTATAACAGATGCTACACCGAGAAAATACGCACTCGGTCCGACCCACCACGCTTCCGCAAACAAAGCTCCGGCAATAAGGGCTATTATAGGAAGCTTTGCTCCGCACGGAATAAATGTTGTTGTCATTATAGTCATTTTCCTGTCTCTGTCGCTCTCGATAGTCCTTGACGCCATTATT
This sequence comes from Bacillota bacterium, assembly GCA_022793975.1. Classification (GTDB taxonomy): domain Bacteria; phylum Bacillota; class Clostridia; order Peptostreptococcales; family Anaerovoracaceae; genus QAKD01. The sequence continues at coordinate 4,620 of JAAWDW010000115.1, read as the reverse complement.
CCCGGAACACCGCAGCCTGTGCCTACAAGCATCGGAATAAAAGACTTGCCCGAAAGTCCGAGCTTACGGAAGATTCTATCCATTATGAACGCTACGCGTGCCATATATCCGCAACCTTCAAGTATTGCCAAGAATATAAAGAGAAGAAGAATTTGTGGAACAAATCCAAGTACGGCTCCAACTCCGCCTACAATACCGTCAAGTATAAGGCTTTTCAGCCAATCCGCACATCCTATTGCCTTAAGTGCATTCTCGATAAACACAGGAATTCCCGGAATTGTAACCGCATCTATTCCAAACAAATGCCACTCTTCTCCGAAAAGACCGTCATTGGCCCAATCTGTAAGCACCCCTCCGAGCGTTGTTACCGATACATAATATACAAGCGACATTATAACGGCAAATATCGGCAGTGCCGCCCACCTGTTTGTTACAACTTTATCGATCTTATCCGATATTGTAAGCGCACCTTTATTGTTTTTCTTATAACTGTCTTTTATAATTTTTCCTATGTATAAATATCTTTCATTTGTTATAATGCTCTCTGCATCATCATCCAAATAATTTTCTGTTTCCGTTATTATGTTTTCTGCTTTGGTCATAAGATTTTTTGCCGTGCCGGCTTCAAGTATTTCTATAATCTTTTTATCTCTTTCAAATATTTTAACAGCATAAAATCTTTTCTGATCTTTAGAAATATTGTCCGGAAGAAACTTCGTTATTTTTTCTATTGCCTCTTCAATATTATTCGTAAAAATTTTCTTCTGCACAATATTTTCTTCTGCCGCAGCGACGGCAGCTTCCGCAGCTTCTTTAATGCCGGTTCCTTTGAGTGCTGAAATAGCGTAAACCGGGCAGCCTATTTGCTGCGAAAGTTTTCTAATATCTATTTTATCTCCCCTTTTTTCTACTATATCCATCATATTTACAGCTATTACAACTGGTATCCCCAGTTCCGCAAGCTGTGTTGTAAGATACAGATTTCTTTCTAGATTCGTTCCGTCTACAATATTAAGAATCGCACTGGGCTTTTCATTAAGAAGATATTTTCTCGCTATCACCTCCTCAAGCGTATAAGGTGAAAGTGAGTAAATACCCGGCAAATCTGTTATTGTTACATTTTTATGTCCTTTTAATTTACCCTCTTTTTTCTCTACTGTTACGCCCGGCCAGTTTCCGACATACTGATTGGACCCTGTAAGTGCGTTAAAAAGTGTTGTCTTGCCGCTGTTCGGATTGCCGGCAAGCGCTATTTTTATCGACATTTTATTTTCCTCCCGATAAGTTATATTACTTCAATTGATTCCCCTAATAAATTTTTAAAACACGGGTTTTGTTAGCGTTTGCTAACTCGCTTTTCTAAAAAATACAAGGTTTTTAATTTATATCTTTTATCCTTGTATCAATTGTACTATGCCGTTTTGTTTTCCTTTATTATTTGCACCTCTATAAGTTCTGCATCGGCTTTTCTTATCGACAGCTCATAGCCCCTCACAGTAAGTTCCATCGGATCTCCGAGCGGTGCCGTTTTTCTTACATTAATTTCTATGCCTTTTGTAATGCCCATATCCATGATTCGTTTTTTTGTGGCACCTTCACCCTGCAGTTTTAAAACCTTTACATCTGTACCGCATTTTACATCCTTAAGAGTCATTTTTTCCTTAAACTCCGAATTCATTTCATTTTTTCCTTTCTTTATTATATTTACATACCGATTTTCATTTAGCCTTTGCTCTATATTATTATTTTATTTGCCATTTCTCTGCTTATCGCTACTCGTGAATCCTTAATGCTTACTATAACATTACCGCTTATCTGAGAAATAACACTCACCTTGCTGCCCACAGTAAATCCCAGATTTTCAAGAAACCTTCTTATATCCTCTTTGCCTCCTACTTTTTTTATAAAATTGATTTCTCCTGATACCGCCATTGTCAAAGGCATAATATTCACCATCCTTTCAGACTGCAATTTTTAAATCTGCTAATACCTTTAAAATCTACAGATTTGTGTTAGCTATTGCTAACTTTGTTTTATATGTTACCCTATGCTAACCAAAATGTCAACACTTTTTTCCAGAAATTTTTTAGAAATTAAAAATACTCCGCTTACCGAATTTATCGAAAAGCAGAGCATATTTCAATTATTCAATCCTCTTCTACTGTATATCCCCAATGTTTTGAAATTAAATCGTAAAGCTTGTCCGTTTTATTTCCGCGCATAAGTTCAATCATTTTTTTATGATCATTGTTTGATATTGCAAGGTGTTCGTAAAGGTGAGGGGCATCTATATAAAATGTAGAAAGCACATATCTTTTATTTATATAATCAATCATTTCCTTAAGCGGATGATTTGGACATAATCTCTGATAATATTCATGAAATTTTTCCTGCATATCCGAATAATGCTCAAATTCGTGGTTTGAAATAAATCCGTCCATATCTTCTGTCATTTGTTCAAGCACCGCAAAATCTTCTTCTTTTAAATACGGCACCGCATATACCGCAGAAAGCCCATCCAAATGGCCGAGTACCGTGCAAGCATCCGCTTTTTCTTTTTTGCCAAAACTCCTGACGAAAAAACCCTTTCTTGCCACATTTACAAGAACATCATCCGATGCAAGCTGAAGCAGCGCCTCTCGTACCGGCGTACGGCTTATTCCCAGTTCCTCTACAATCCCGGCCTCATCTACCTTTGTTCCTTCTTTAAGATTGCCGTATTTGATCTGCTCTATAATATAGTGATATGCCTGTTCGGCAAGAGTCGCTTTATTCATTTCGTACCATCCATTTCTTTAAAGTTGTATTTATTATGCCTAAGAGCTTTATGTACAATAGGATATCAAAATTTTCTGTATTTTGCAACTTAATTCTCTTATAATCCCTTAAGTTTCTTAAAATATACGCAATAAATTTTATACATATTTGTTGCAAACATTAATTTTTTCAGCTATAATAAATTTCGTGTTTTGTAATATGCAATATATTATATACAAAACGTCGTACTACTATTTATAACTTTTTAGGAGGAAAGAAATGAAAGAAAAGAAAAAATTTCAGGCCCCTTCCACTCCGGTACTAATGCTGATATTGATTATAATCCTTTCAATATTGACATACATAGTTCCGGCAGGTTCATTTGATCGTATTGAAGATCCGGAAACGGGCATAGTAAACATCGATGTTGACTCATTCCACTTCATCGATAAAAATCCGGAAGGTCCTTTTCAGGTATTTATTGACCTTTACAACGGAATGGTAGAAGCTGCCGACCTCATTTTTCTTATTTTTATAGGATGCTGGGTAGCTATTATTCTAACGGAAACCGGAGCTTTCACAGGATTTATCAATGCAACAAGGAGACTTTTAAAAAGCAAAACCGTACTTCTTGTTCCCGGGTTTATTACTATTTATGCTCTTGACGGTTTTCAGGGGGAAATGGAAGGTCTTTATCCTTTAATAGGAGTATTCATCGGAATGTGTATCGCCGTTGGTTACGATGCTATTGTAGGTATTGTTGTTTCCGCAGTTGCTGCTGTTATAGGCTTTAATGTCGGCGGTATCAGTTTTTATAACACAGGTATTGCCCAGACAGTAAGCGGACTCCCGCTGTTTTCAGGTCTTGGTTTCCGTCTTATTGTGCTTGCTGTTACCGTTGTGATCTGGATCGCTTACACTCTCGTGTACTGCCGCAAAATTAAGAAGGATCCAAGCAAGAGTGTTGTTTATGATCTTGATTTCAGTGATATAGCCGCAGATATGTCGGACGAAGGTGCACCATTCACATGGCAGAATAAGATTTCTCTTATTCTTTTCGTTGCCGCTATTCTTTTCTTTGTTTATGCCTGCCAGAAGATGGGTTGGTATTTTAGTGAAATTTCTGCTGTTTACATCATTCTTGCAATAGTTCTTTCGATTATCAATAAGGTTTCAATGGATCAGGCTATACAGTATCTTGTTGATTCGTTTACAGGAATGGCATCCGGCTGTCTTGTTATCGGTATGGCACGCGGCCTTAATATTGTACTTACTTCATCCGGTATGAGCGATACTATTGTATACTATCTCTATCTTGGTGTGCGTCATCTGCCAAGCTGGCTCACAGCTTCCGGATTCTATTTCCTGCATTTGCTGCTCGGATTTATTATGCCGTCGGCAAGCGGTATGGCTTCTACTACAATGCCTATCATTGCACCGGTTGCGGACCTTGCGGGAGTTACCCGCCAGACAGCTTGTCTTGCATACAGTCTGGGCCACGGATATGCACAGCTTCTCTGGCCTACCAACAGTATTGCCATTATCTGCGGACTTTCGAAGATTCCTCTCGGAAGATGGTATAAATTCTTTATGCCGCTTTTTGTAATCCTTTCGATTGCAATTTGTCTGCTTCTCACTTTTGCGACTATCACACAGTGGGGTATCGGGCTTCAGTAAATTTAACAGATAAAACATTCCTTTAATAAACAATTTAATTTTTCGGCGCTGCCCAGGTCACTACGCTTCCCGCGCTGCATTCCGTAAGCAGCATAAGTTTTTACTGTGATCCGCAGCGCCGTATTTTTGAATAAATACTATTACGCCACAAACCTCATTGCAGGGAAACTGCTAAAATATCGAGTT
>JAAWDW010000003.1 GCA_022793975.1 Bacillota bacterium | reverse complement strand
GGTATTTCAAGAATTATTATGAATTACTGCAATATAAGTTTTTCCGTGCTTTATTATGTGGCGGCACTTACGGTGCTGATTTTCTGTTTCTTTATTCTCGGCAAAAAGGAAGCGAGAAATATTGTACTTTTGACAATTTTATATCCGAGCATAATGTTTGTGATGGAGCATATTCCTAATCTGATACTTCTTGAAGAAACTGATATGACGCTGGCGTCCGTATACTGCGGTGTTTTTGGTGGACTGAGTTCGGGACTCGTGCTTTCGAGAGGATATTCGTTCGGCGGTACGGACACTATTGCGAAGATGATTAAGAAGAAGTTCTTGCCGCAGGTGGATCTGAGCAAAATACTTATGGTGCTGGATGCCTGCATTATAATAGGTTCGGGGCTTGTATACGGCAGAAATATTGCGCTTTACGCGCTTATTACCACAGTGATATCGACAAAAGTTATAGAATTTGTGATGTTCGGTCTGGAGACAAAGATTGTAAAAGTGGAGATAATTTCTAGTGAGCACAAGGAAATTGCCGAATATATAATGACTGATCTTGAAAGAGGTGTGACTATTGATACGGTTGTCGGTGCATATACAGGTGCGGAGCGCAAGCGTCTTGTGGTATTCTGCTCACCGCGCGAGAGCGTTAAAGTAAAGCAGTTTGTGGCCAAACTCGATGACCAGGCAATGGTAACTACAATACATGTCGATAATATCTGGGGTGTGGGTACAGGATTTAAGGCAATCGGCAAAGAAGAATAATTTTGATATTTCCGCACTGCTGTTGTATAATATATTAGCAAATGTAAATACAGGTACAGAATAGAAAGTGATTTAAATTTGCAAATCGCACGGTAGCAAGCAGATTTGGGGCATTGGCTTAATGGATAGAGTTACGGCTTCCGACGCCGTCGGTCCGGGTTCGATTCCCGGATGCCCTACCAAATAAAAAAGGTCCTTGAGAGTATTGAAATTTCAATGCTCTCAAGGACCTTTAATTTTTTGTCGTTTGATTTGCGTTAGGTACCTGCACACTATTATATTGCGCTTTTAGCCGGCATGTCTTTCGTATTCGAGCTCATCAACGGAGTCCGCGAATTCGCCGCTGAGACTGAAATCTCCGTTATCGATATGTGCCATTTCGTGTTCGTAAACCGCAATCTGCGTTTCTGCACTCAGACGTGCATTTATTATTATTGTATAACTGCCATCCGAATTGAGCAGGGTATAGCCGCGCACTGTATGCGGCAGATCTATCAAATGGATTCCTATATAATCAGTCAATATAATCATCTTCTTTCTTTAATCTTTTTACCATATCGACAACGAGCTGCAAATCTTCTTTGGAAACCTTGCGGCTGGCATCGAAAAGAATGCGAAGCTCCGGGTTTTCGTAAATTTCCTGCGCCATCTCTGCGGTCTCACGGTCAAGATAATATGCAGAACTCTGTGTATCATTTTCAAATATATAGTCGATAGAAACCCCGTAAAGGTTGGCTATTTTTTTAAGAGTTTCGGAACCCGCTTCCCGCGCGCCTGTTTCGTAATTGTTGTATGTTGTATAAGGCATATCGAGTTTTTCCGCAACTTCTCTTTTGTTGTATCCTGCCGCTTCGCGCAGCTCTTTAAGTTTGTTTCCGATGCTCATTTTCCCTGTTCTCCTTTATATATATTATAGCAAATTCTGCTGCAAAAATCAACTAATTTTATTCTCAAAACGAAAAATAAATTTCTCGAAATGAAAAATAATTTTGGGAAATAACTTGATTTTTTACTCGAAACGGGGTAATATATAAATAAAGTTACTCAAAACGAGTAAAAATCTAAAATGATGAAAAAATTAAAAGGAGGGGTAATATGACAAAAGAAAAGCTGGAAAAAATGAGGGCATTAAGAACGGAAATACGCCTGCTGGAAAAGGATCTGCGTGAACTTCCGTATACTAGAGACTGTGTTCAGGGGTCGATGACGGAATTTCCTTATATAAAAGTAACAATACCAGTGACGGGTGTGGATGAGACGCTCAGCAGGGCGCTTCGCAGAAAAATAGAAAATAAGATAGCGAAGTTGCAAAAGGAGCTTAATGAATTTGAAGACTGGCTCGACAGTATAGAAGAGCCGGAAATGAGAGTGATAATGCGTATGTATTACGGGCAGGGGTTTACGCAGGAGGCAATCGGAGAGGAGATCGGATACAGCAGGGAAACAGTTTACAGAAAACTGAAAAACTTTGATTACAGTGCAGCGTAGTAAATGTGTGCCGTGTTGCGGAGCTGAGATTGGTAAAAGGCCGAGAATACGGAGAAAGGAATTATAAAAATGTTAAAAAAAACGAACGGAATATTAAATTTAAACGGACAGGAAATGCAAATGTGTGCAGCAGAGCATAAAGCGGCATTCGGAGATGATGGGTCAGAAAAGGTAGTGGAAAAGCTTGAAATGGCAGATGAACAATTTATTACTATGGATCAGTTAAAAGATTATGTAAATGTAACAAATTCAATCGATTTGACAACGAATATTAAGGCTGACGGAGTTGAAATAGGGAATTATTCAAAGCTAGATTTTAATACATTAAATGTAGCAGGCAAGAATTATCTTTTGGGTGGAATAATTATGGTGTCATTAGAGAATCCGATTAAAGTTTACAATGATGAAGTGACTCAAATAGAAATTTCAACATCATTACCGTATGCAAATTTTAAATTTATAAAGAATGTTGTTTTGCAAGGACTTAAAGGCGGCAATTTAGTTGGTGTCAGATATAGTATTGCAGATATGCTGCCAAATGGGATAATTATTGATGCTTATTATCCGCAAAGATGTGATATAGTCTTTATTTATGTGATATATTAAAGGAATAAAAATTTTATTAGACTGAGGAAAGTCTATGTTAAGTTGACGCAGAATGTTACTCGGTACATGTGTTAATATAGTATTAGTGAAAAAGCATCTCCGCTTCGGTGGAGGTGCTTTTTCATAATAAACTGCCGTCCGCGCAGCGGGGATAAAATGCGCGCCGCATTTCCGGCCCGAAGCCGGCAAAGGGTAGAGAATGCGGAGAAAGGAATTAGAGAAATGTTTAAAAGAAAAACAGATGGAATGTCTAATTTAAAAGGACAAGAAATGAATGAAGTACAGATGAAGAAAATACTTAATGATGATGATTACGTAGCCGTGGGTGAAAATATTGAAGCAGCATCAGAGAATGCAACAAAAGCAGATGTTGAATATTATATCAATCAGCACAATACAGCGGCAGATGCTCACGCAGAAATTCTGAAGAAGAAATCAGAATTTGTTAAGGTAACGATTCCTAATGGCAGAATGAGAGGCGATATAAATAATGATGGCGTTATTGATGAAATTGATTTAAAAATGCTTGAAGAACATATGAACGGAAAAAACCGTATAACTGAAAAAAACGCGTTAGAGTGCGCTGATGTGAATGGAGATACACTTATAAATAGTGGTGATAGGATCTGCATACAAGGGCTGATTTCGGGAAGCGGAAAGTATGGGAAATACGGATATTTTTCAGATATTTTACATAATTGGTCTGCAAATGAAAATTATGAAAAGGAAAATTATCAATTTACTGTTGATATTAATGTGAAAGGACTGACGAAGGAAAATAGTGCAATTATTTTTGTTCCGGATTACAGTTTTTATGAAGTAATAACAAAAGTTGAATGTGATGAAAATCTTCTTAGAATATATGTAACAAGATGTCCAATCTCTAAAGTGGAGTGCGGAGTGCAGATATTTGAAGGAGACGGAAGTGCAGATGTTGTATATAGCGGAGATCCTGCTTGGATAAAAAATATCGAAATGATAATTCCAAAGGGTCGTATGCTCGGTGATGTAAACGATGACGGTAAAGTGGATGATATAGATGCAAAATTAATAAATGACAGTATTGCGGGGCGCATAGAAATTACAAACTCGCTTGCGCTGGAATGCCGTGATGCTGATAGCAATGGAAGCATAAACAGTGGTGATGCAGTTCATGCGATTAATGTGGGCAGAGGAAATATTAAGTATGGCATGCAATATGACATTCTTGAAAATTGGACGGTAAATCCAAATTATGAGACAGAGGATGGGCAATTCTATAAGGATATAGATATTCGGGGCATTAAAGAGAAAGATAGTGTCATTGTATTTGTGGATGATATTAGAGATTATGAAATACTTGTAAAAGGGGAAGTAATATCGGAAAATAAAATCAGAATATATGTATCACGCTGTCCGGTAGCTGAAATAAAGTGCAGTATTTTGTCTTTGAATTCACAGTATGATAAAAATGCTATATTCAAATTTGTTTATACAGGAAAATATAAAGAAGTAAGTAATGATTTTGTTGTTACGGTAACAAAAGATGAAAATGGCTACTATAACTCGGATTATAGTTCAAATACAATAATTAAAATGGCAGAGCAAGGAATGGAACCGGTACTTTATTACGAGGGGAATAAATATATACTTACCGGGATTTTCGGAACTATTGTTAATT
>JAAWDW010000114.1 GCA_022793975.1 Bacillota bacterium | reverse complement strand
GTGCGTCTGCCTTTCTTCACCAGGCAGTTTTTGCCGCCGCACGGAGAAAAATATGTAAGCGGAATATTCGATAATGACGGCAGCTTTCTCTACGTCACAAAAGGAATCGGTACGACCAAGCTTCCGCTTAGATTTGGTGCAGTGCCTGAGATTGCATTTATTACAATAAAATAATTTTTCATTTTCACATTTTTTATATCATTATACGCGCAAGCCGTTCACCGAGACGTGAAAGTATCTCGTTTGTTATCGTTCCCGCGTCTTCAGCTACTTCGTAAGCAGCAATCTCATCACTTCCCGATTTGCCGATCACAATAGCAATATCACCTGCCGAAACACCCGGAATATCGGTTACATCAACCATCGTCTGATCCATACATACACGGCCTATTATCTGTGCTCTTTTTCCGTCTATCAGCACCTTTCCGGCTCCTCCGGAAAGTGCGCGCGGCAGACCGTCGGCATAGCCTATGGCAAGAGCCGCTATTTTCATATCATGCTCTGCCGTAAATGCAAGTCCGTAACCTACACTCTCACCTGCTTTAATTGCGCGCACAGACGATATGCGTACTTTAAGCGAAAGCACAGGTTTAAGCTTATCATCTGTATTTAATTTATCGTAATCGCTTCTCGCGCTTTTCATTCCGTAAACAGCAATACCGACTCGCGCATAGTCTGTCGGAAGTTGTGAATAATTTAGAAGGCCGTAGCTCGCCTGCAGATGCACTTTGGGAATACTGCATCCTTCTTTTTTCAGTACTTCTATCGTATCATAAAACTTCTTTATCTGCATATTTGTAAATTCGATATCACAAGGCGCATCAGAATCACTTACACATAAATGCGTAAGCGCGCCCTCTGCCCTGATGTTCTCCATAAAAAACATTTCTTTCAACCGGTAAATATTTTCCGCCGATTCTCCCAGGCGGTGCATTCCCGTATCTATTCCGATATGCACTCTGAGCTGTTTTCCGTATTTATTCAGCTCCTCTGCGTGCGAAAAATCAACAGCCGTCTGTATAAGATCATACCTGCTAAGTACTTCAAACTGCGCGGGATCCGTATATCCGAGTATCAGAATATCTCCTTTTATTCCGTTTTCCCTCATCGCCTTTCCCTCGCTTGCACACGCAACGCAGAAAGCTTTTATTCCCGCACTTTCCATTGCCCGAGTAACAAGCGCATTTCCGTGTCCGTAGGCATTCGCCTTTACCGCCGGCATCAATTCCGCTCCGGGCGGCAAAAGCTCCTTTAATACGGCTATATTGTTTTTCAGTGCTTTTTCATCGAGTTCTATATAAGCTCTCGATCTCTCAAATGCAGCTCTCATATTATCCTCTTCTTTCATCTTCCGCACATTCGCTGCTTTGCTTCGGCCCGCGTCTTATATATGCAGACAAAAACACAAGCGCAAACGAAACTGCTGCTGTAACAACCGATACCGCTATGTAATGTACAAGGCTGTTTTCAACAAGTACCGTCCTTGTTCCCGTAAGCGACGCCGCAAGTCTGACGGCTACTATAACACCCGGATGCAGTATGTATATGAACGTCGAAGCTCTTCTTCCTGCCCGCAAAAAATTCTCCCTATATGGCTTATTTCCTATATCAATCCCGCACCTACCTCGTCCGCTATGCGCCCAAAGTAAAATCCCGTACAAAAAGAACACGCATACAGGCAGCATTATATACATACTGTCGTGCCTCTGTACGGCAAAATACCTTAATGTAAAGGCTTCGGCTGTCATCAATAAAAAAGCCGCCGCAAAACACAAGGTATATTTTCGCAACTTCATTTCGGTATCCTCAAAATCATTGCAGCCTGTATCCGCACCTGATGTCTGCGCGCTTGCGTCTCTTTCGCACTTACCGAAATATGCCCCCATAATAAGAAAAAGCGGTGTAAAAAATAATCCGTTTCTTGTATATGAAAATACGCCGAAAAGAAAATCGTAAGCAACGACCGCCTTTGGAATTTCAGCAGCCATTCCGTAATAACTATCTCCAAACAGCCCCAAAACATAAAGTACGGCGCAAAATGCTGCACATAATTTAACAGACATAAACCGCCGGAGCAGGTACACAATGAAAATCCCCTCTATCAGCGCCGGAAAGTACCAGATATGATAAAAAGTGCCGTCAAACAAAATCATCCTCAGCACAGATATAATATCAAGATCCGTATAATTGCCGGCATAAATTCCGACAGGCAGATATATTGCCGCCGAAACTGCATACACCGCAAGTATCTTCAAAATATACTTGCAAATACGCGAAAAGTCGCTGTCTTCTCCGTAAAAATACTTGCTTAAAACAAATTGCCCCGTTACCGTAAAGAAAAACGGAACAGCCAGGCGCGCAAGCACTCTCGTAAGAAAGAAATCCGCTCCCTCGCTGTATGAAAGAAGCGGTGATGTATGTATAGCGATTACAAGAAAAGCGGCAATGAGCCTAAAACTGTCAAGACCGCTGTATGCTCTTTTTTCGCTCATATGTCATTTTCTCCATTCTGTAATAATAAATCCGTCAGTATTATTGCCCGAAATATCGTACGAAGTTTCATCATCAGCATCAAAATCCGCCGTACCATCTTCTTTCACCTTCAAATACGAAATCTCCGCATATTTGCCGCAAGCAAGGTATTTAAGCGATCTTTCTTCGTACGGATATTCTTTCAGCATTTCTATGTATTCTTCCAGTGTCAGTCCGTTATCTTCAATCAAAGCCGCATGCGGCACCCCGACATAGCGAAAATGCCAAGGCTCGCACCCGATGCCTGTAATCTCCTCTTTGCCGGCCGGGTATCTCTCAATAAATCCGTATTCCGCCGCCTGCCTCCTGAACACTCCGCACACTCCGTCATAAGGAAAATCCGGACATATAAAATCCACCTCATCTTTTCTCAGTCCGAGGTCTATTGCCAGACCCGTCTGATGCTCACTGTGACCCGGAACCGCCACGAATTTTCTCGTAAATTCTTCTCCGCTTTCAGCAATAGTATCGTTCCATATTTTCTGCTGCTCTTTAAACGTTCGAAATCCGCTGACAGGCACAATATTTTCCCAGCCGCCCGATGCTTTTACAAGTTCATTCAATAACTTCGCTGCGTTTCTGTCCATACATATACAATCTTCGGAGTCGTCTGCGCTGTCGGACACACGAGCAATATCATACGTGCTTTTTTCTTTATGAGCATATTTTGGCGTTACAAGTATCAAATTTCCCGAATGAATATCTTCCGCATTCATCGTTATTCGAGCCATTTTGTAACCTCGGCAGACTCTATCGCCTGAGTAACGATATTATCGAGCACTTCGGCAAACGATATGCCCGCAGCTTTCATCATTCCCGGAAATCTACTGTGCTCCGTAAACCCCGGAATGGTATTTACTTCATTAAACACTACCCTCTTCTCCGGAGTAAGGAACATATCTATTCTGGCAAATCCCGAACATCCGAGTACCTTGTAAAGCCTGCGCGCCGTTTCCTTGATGCGCTCTGCCGTTTCTTTATCGATTCTCGCCGGAACATATATCGCTGATGTTTTCAGTGTGTATTTCTCGGTAAAATCGAAGAATCCTCCCGAAAGCTCAATTTCATCAACTTCGCCGATTATCACATCCGAAACGCCCATTACCGCACATCCGACTTCAAAACCGTCTATATTTTCTTCTATTATTACTTCATTGTCGTATTTAAAAGCAAATTCGACAGCCGGTAAAATATCAGCTTCGCTGTCTACTTTAGAAACTCCGTATGATGAGCCGGCTTTTACAGGCTTTACAAAAACGGGATATCCGACTTTCCTTCCGAATTCGATAATTGCGCTGTCATCATACTTATCTCCTATCGTAAACGATTTTGCAACGTCTATTCCCGCAAATTCAGCAAGCTTATGCGCACGATCCTTGTCCATACAAAGAGCTGATGAAAGTACTCCGCATCCCGCAAGCGGAATTCCCGCAAGTTCTATAAGCCCCTGAATCGTACCATCTTCACCGTATTTGCCGTGCATTATCGGCAGTGCAACATCTATATGTTTTCTCTCTACATCATTTCCCCTGAATACAATAAGCTCTCCGCTGCCTCTGTCAGCAGAAAGCACAGCCGGAGCGCAAGCACTGTCCGCCATCCATTTATCCTCTTTTATCTTATCGGCATTGCCACCGTAGAAAAACCATTTTCCCTCCTGCGATATGCCAACAGGCAAAACTTCGTATTTCTCACGGTCAAGATTGGTTATAACAGAATATGCCGATTCAAGCGACACACTGTATTCCGGAGAATGTCCTCCGAAAAATACGGCAACAGTTAATTTTTTCATAATATCACCTTTCTCTTTCTTAATCTCTTACTCCGACTTGTACTTGATTAATTTATTTATAAACATATGTATTAATCTTATTATAAACTTGAATTTACTATCTTTTTAATATTATCTTCTGCCACTCTTCTGCAGGCGGTTTTTGCTTTTTTTCACGCACAATCGCATAATCAACATCGAGCATACTCATTATAAATATAAAAATCGGCACTCCCATAATCAGCCCCCATACCCCCATATAGTGTTCGCCCACAAGCAGAATAATAAATACAAAGCAGACAGGGAGTCTTGTCTTTGCCGACATAAGTTTCGGATTTAAGATATATGCTTCTATAGCATGCAACACACACACCATTGCGCACACCTCAACAATTTTTATCAGACCGCCGATATTAAATGCCATTATACAGAGAGGGAACAATGAAATAACAACTCCCGCCACCGGAATCAAACCGAGCGCAAATATCATAACCCCAAGCGGTACTATGGCTTCAAAGCCTATAAATTTTAACGCTATCATAGAAAGGACCGAATTGACAAAAGCAATAATAATCTGTACTTTCATTACTTTACCAAAAGTCTTACAGAAATTACCGCCAAATACCATAAGATAATTATATATAAACGATATTTTACTGTTCTCCACTCTCTTGCCGAATTCAACTATATCATCCTTCTCTATTACGATCACAAACGATAAGAGCATTGAAACGAGCAAACTGAATGTAAGCGCGCCTACACGTGCACTAAACTCTCCGATTTTAGTTATGAGCATCGTTACGATATAATTGAATCCCGAATCAAAATCCAGATTGCTTATAGCTTCTGCAAGTCTCGGATTGAGCGCATTCTTAAATGCTTCCGTATCGAAATTCATTATCTGCTCTGTAAAAGTGGTCGCCCAGACAGCAGCTTTCGGCACAAATTCACTTCCGAGTATGACCAAAAATCCTATAAACGCGATATACAGCAGAGTTAGTACAAACCCGTTCGGCACCGAAAACGAAAGCTTTGACAACACTCTCGCCTGTATCCCGTGCAGGAGATTATAAAACAAATAAACAAGAATAAACGTAATGAACACTATGTCCATCATATACCAAATAGTAATAACGACAATTGTAAGCACGGCAACAGAGAGAATTTTTGCGCGCCGCTCATCTCTCAGTTCTTCATCTTTTTTAACTTTATTTTCTGCTGCTGCCTCTTCCGCATAGTTTTTCAATTCATCGTCTTTCATTTTATTGATCCTTGCTGTCATCCGACTTCATCCAACTGAATCTTATCTGTTTGCTTTCCCTTGAAATACGTTCTTCTATGCTGTCGTTTATAATATCGGAGTCCTCCCGAATGTTATTTTTTCTTTTTTCTTCTCTTTCTCTTATTGCTTTCTCGGCTTCCTCCCTTGCGGGACTTATAAATGAAAACGATACCTGCCCCTCATTTTCACCGCTTTTTTCATCATTTATATCGAAAAGTGATCCGAGGGTCTCTCTTATAAACTTTTCCTTTCGTGCCTCTTCGTTATTCTCATCTTCGGCTTCTTTAACGCTTCCACCTTCAGACTCGTTCCGAGATTCGTCATATGCCGAACTTTCTTCCGGCTTCTGCTCACTTGTTTTATCCGCCGTTATCTGCATTTTCTCTTCTTTATCCGCTGCTTCAAATGCTACTACAGGCATTTCCATTATTGATTCTGTTTCTGTATCACGTTTTTCCTCCGTACTCGGCACACTTTGTAATTTTGCCGCGTCAAGAGCCTCTTTTTCTTCTATGCTTATTCCCTGTTTTATAAGTTCAGACCAGTCAAACTCTGTAGTATGCACTCCGCTGCCGTAAACATCTTCTTTTTTCATAATTTCAGGTTCAATTACCATTGCCAATGCTGCCTGCTGTTCCTGCTTCAGCGCTTTTTCCGCTTTGTACTTTTCTTTCTGCTTCTTTTCAATATTAAGAAGTTCTATGGTACGTACGGCTTTTTCATTTCTGACTCTTCGTTTTCTCGGCATTTCTATCCCCGTAGCGATAATATCCATTCCCTTTATTATAAAACATATCGAAAGAAGCATCACACTCGATACTCCTGCAAAGAGCGAATTAAAAAAGCAATATATACCTGCAATAATACTCGCGCTTCCCACCGCGATTATATACTGCCAAGTCTTGCCCCCATGCTTTCGGTTATTTACGGCAGTTGCTATACGCATCGCTCCCGAATAAAGTATCCACATACCGAAAAATACAGGTACGGTTACTTCGGTATCGAGCCTGTTTGCCAGTACCAAGATACCGAGAATAAAATCAGAGGCGCCTTCCGCAAGCACATAAGCGGCATGTCCCATTTTGGAACGCGCATAAAAATAGCCGCAGACTTCGCATATACCCTGTACAATCATAATAATTCCTATAATAAAAGCTACCGACGCAAACACTGCGCCCTGGTTTGCAAAACACCAAATCGCTGTAAGTATTGATAAAATTCCTGTAAGAATTGTAAGTAATCTCAAAATTGCCACCTCCGCATTTATATATTAACACAAAAATATGTATTTTTAAAGTAGAAAGCACAAACTGCAAAGTATAAAATAGTATTTTCAATAAAAGTAGCTATTATAGCGGTTTTATTGTATAATTTCTGTATGGACAGAGTTATCTTACATTGTGATATGAACGGCTTTTTTGCCTCGGTAGAGCTTCTCAGTCATCCGGAATTAAAAAATGTTCCTATGGCCGTATGCGGAAGCCCCGATAACAGGCATGGTATTATACTTGCTAAAAATGAGCTTGCAAAAAAAGCAGGTGTAGTTACCGCCGAAACACTGTGGCAAGCAAAGCGCAAATGCCCCGGCTTGCAGTGTGTTCCGCCACACCATGATAAATACAAAAAATACAGCAAGCTGATAAATGAAATATACTATCGTTTTACCGATATGGTAGAACCTTTCAGTATCGATGAATCATGGCTTGATGTCACCGCAAGTCAAAGACTTTTCGGCAGCGGCAAAGAAATTGCAGACAAAATACGCAGTACTGTAAAAAACGAACTCGGCCTCACATTGTCTATCGGTGTTTCATTCAACAAAATTTTTGCCAAAATGGGCTCAGACTACAAAAAACCCGACGCTACAACGCTTATAACACATGAAAATTATAAAGAACTGCTTTGGCCTCTTCCAGTCGGTGAGCTCTTTTCCGTGGGAAGTGCCACCGCAGACAAACTGCGGGTTTTTGGCATAAAAACTATAGGAGATCTTGCTGTCTCTGATGTTTCACGGCTCGAAAAGCATCTTGGCAAATACGGCAGAATGATATATGAATACGCAAACGGACTTGAAAACAGCCCGGTCGCACTTGCTTCCGAAAGGCAGAAAATAAAATCTGTCGGCAACGGCATAACATTCAGTCGCAACCTCATCGGTGAAGCCGACATACGTACAGCCCTTACCGCGCTTTCCGATACAGTATCCGGCAGACTCAGAAAATATCAGCTTAAAGCCGGTGGTGTAAAGGTTGATATAAAAGATCCAAACCTCAGAGTTATTTCACGGCAAAAACAGCTCGATATGCATACAAATACCGCCGAAGAAATAAGTGCGGCGGCTTTTTCTGTGCTTTCCCGTTCGTGGGATATGAAAAAACCGATAAGGCTTTTGACCGTTACCGCCATAAATTTGTTTGACGAAGACGAAGCAGAACAGATTTCACTTTTCGGCGGTGATCAAAGAACCAGAGACTCCGGTGAAAAGCTCGCTCATGCTATGGACAGCATACGCGAAAAGTTCGGTGACAAAGCCATTATTTTCGGAGGTATCATCAATAACGATATGGGAATAGATATGACAGAAACAAAAAATGACGACGATGAATAACAGAAAAACGGCGTATTTAAACGCCGTTTTTATATTTATTTATTATTGAGACAAGATTCAGAACTTAACATTATCTGTGCCCAGCACCTGCTCAAGTTTATTTTTAAGCTCGTCACTGCCATCTACCCAGAGATTTCTTGCGGCTTTCATTCCTTTATCTACACCTTCGAAATATATTACAACAGGTATATTTCCTCTGTGCTCACCCATAAGATAGCGTACGTACGATAGTGTATCTTCCGGGCGCGCGCCTGCGATACGCAACTTCACAATCCTATCCGAATCGGTGAGTGCAGAGCCTGAAGCGCTTTTTACAGCCGTATCGACCGCGCGCGCCGAGCCTCCGCTTCTTTCCATATTCAGACCCTTAGGCAGTACTCCGCCTGCGGCTTCCGCCTCCTCTATTCCGATTACATTATTGGCAAGTATCTTCGGAGCTTCTTCTTCCTTAAAATTAACGGTACCCGTGATAACGACAATTTTATCCTCTTCAATGAGATGTCTGCATCTTTCGTACACATTTGGGAACACGATTACCTCCATACTTCCGTAAAGATCCTCGACATCGGCAAATGCCATCATTGTATTTGATTTCGTAATCAACGTTTTTCTGCCGTTCACAATTCCCGCAATAGTAACCGTCATTCCATCCTTAATACGATTTTCGCCGCTTCCCGGCTCGTGATTGTCGGCAGCTTCCGCTATCTCATCGCTGGTTGCCGTAGTTACTTTCCTAATCGTATCTATATGGTCGTCAAGAGGGTTGCTCGTAAGATATACACCCAACATTTCTTTTTCCATAGCGGAAAGCTGATCTTTGGAAAAATTAGCGACATCTGGAAGTGTGCCTCCTATCGAAGCATTCTCCATCACTTCTTCCGCACCTGCCATCTGGAAAAGCGACATCTGTCCCTCTATATTTTTTCTCGAATTTGCCTGTGCTGATTCGAGCAGCATTTCATAAACAGCCATATGCTGCGCCCTGTTTTCATTAAGCGCATCGAGAGCACCGGCCTTTATCAGACTTTCAAGCGCCTTTTTATTCACTTCGCGCGTATCTATATTATTTACAAACTGGAATATATCTTTAGGCAGACCTTTTTCACGCCTCATTTCGGTTATCGCACGGGCAACGCCTTCGCCCACATTTTTTATACCAAGTATTCCAAAACGGATCTTACCGTCTTTTACCGTAAATTTTGCGTCCGATTCGAGCACGCTCGGCGGAAGTACTTCAATGCCCATTTCATTGCAGTTTCTTATGTACTTGGCAATTTGTCCCGAATCTCCCATAACCGATGTCATTACTGCCGCCATAAATTCAACAGGATAATGCACTTTAAGATAAGCTGTCTCATACGCCACTACCGCATAAGCTGCCGCATGCGACTTATTGAAAGCGTACTCGGCAAACGACACCATACTGTTGAATATCTCCTCTGCAGCCTTCTCAGGAATGCCGTTTCTTATACAACCCGGCACTTCTATATTTCCGGCATCATCAGTTTTACCGAAGATGAAATATTCTTTCTCTTTCATCATTACATCAGCCTTTTTCTTGCTCATTGCACGCCTTACGAGGTCGCTTCTGCCGTAGGAATACCCTCCGAGATCACGCACGATCTGCATTACCTGCTCC